>JADFHN010000010.1 GCA_022567155.1 Bacteroidota bacterium | reverse complement strand
TGATTAGTAATTATCATTCCCGCGGAGAATATGAAAGGGTCATTGATTTGAGTTCAAAAATTTTGAAAGTGTTTCCTAATGAGGTGCCCAATAGGTTACGACAACTGAACCAACATTTAGGAGATGTTAAAAAAGAAAAGGCCTACTTTGATATGTGGGTGAATAAAAGAGAGATAAATAAGCTTAGCAACTGGCAAAGTTATGAGTACGCTGAAATTCAGTTTGATATTGGAGATGTAGAAAACTTTAAAAATGGAGCAAATAGAGCTTTTCAAACTAGTCTGGATAGCTCAGACTTTCACTGGGCTATCATTGGTTCTTATTGGTTGGAGAAAAAATATGATGAGGTAACAGCTTATTACGAAGAAAATCAAAATTTATTTCTGGACGATTGGCCTCCTCTTGCAGGTGGAATTATTATGGATTTTGGGGGTTATAGATATTTGATTAAGTTGCCTGCATTTAGTTATTTAAGATTGGGAAAAAATACTGAAGCCAGTCAATTAGGAGGTTATTGGTTAGAAATGCTAGAAAAGGCTGATAAAAGTTTAAAATGGACCGCCTATAATATTTCACTAGCTTATTTGCTTAAAAATCAGAAGGAGCAAAGTGTTATTTGGCTGGAAAGAGCAATTGATTCAGGTCATCTAGAAGATATTTCAAAGGATACATTTTTTGAATCCCTCAAAGACCACCCCAGCTTCCAGGAATTAGTGGCCAAACAGAGAAAGAAAAGGGAGGAAGTTATGGACTTAGTGGCTACTTATGATTTTCCTGAGCCTGAAGATTTGTAGGGCCAAAAGAATTGCACTGTACTCGCTATCAGAAATTACGAGCCTGGTAATCAACACCCAAGACCTGCCCGACGAAATTTGTATTACATTTTGTATCGGAATGTAACTTGCATCACTCGTTTCTATTTTCTTAACTTACAGCATGCCTGAAGCTACCCGCCAATTAGCAGCCATCATGTTCACCGACATTGTCGGGTACACGGCCTTGATGGGCAAAGACTCTGACAAAGCACTGGAAATAGTGCGCATCAGCAAAGAAATCCAGAAACCGTTAGTTGAAAAGCATAATGGGAAGTGGCTGAAGGAAATGGGTGATGGCGCAATGGCCCAGTTCAGCTCAGCGCTTGACGCAGTCAATTGTTCAATAGAAATTCAGAAAACTGCTAGGGCTGAGCTCGACGCAAAGTTACGAATAGGCATTCACCTTGGAGATGTAACGGTCGAAGAAGATGATGTTTATGGTGATGGAGTGAATGTGGCTGCCAGATTGGAATCCATCGCCGATCCTGGTGGCATTTATATTTCTGATGCCATCGAGAAGGCCATTCGTGGGCAAGCTGATGTACAAGCCAAGTTTCTGGGAGAGATTCATCTAAAGAATGTGGCCTATGGAGTAAGAACCTATGCCGTCCAGGGCGTGGGTCTTCCCGTACCTGAAGTGAAGGACGAAAAGGAATTGAGTGGCCACTTCATTGCTGAACTGCAAAGAAGAGGTGTTCTACGGGTAGGGGCAACTTATGTAGTTCTCTCACTACTTCTAATGCTGTTAGTACCCTATACTAGGTTAGTGATAAACCTTCCGCAATGGTCTACAAATGCCTTGCTCATTGTTCTCATTGTTGGATTGCCTATAGCCCTCTACATAGCTTGGAATTACGAGCGAAGTCCTGAAGGTTTTGTACGTACTAGTTCTAAAGAGTCTTGGCAAAATCCGTACTCCGCAAGTCAACGAAAGCCGCTGACAGGTAAATTTATTATTGTGGGATTGGTACTAGTGATCTTAGCTATGTACGTGTACCCACGATACATATCGTCAACGGAAGCAGGTAATAGGGTGGACACAGGAGTTTCAGTTGTTGACAAATCCATAGCGGTAATACCCTTTAAAGATATGAGTCCTAAAGGGGATCAAAAATACCTGGCAGATGGCGTGATGGAGGCAATATTGAACCACCTTGCAAAGATCAAAGACCTGCGGGTTATATCCAGAAACACAATGGAAATGTATCGGGAATCCAACAAATCCACTCCAACGATTGCAAGTGAAGTGGGAGTGTCATACATCCTTGAAGGAAGCGTCCAGAGATATGCTGATAACGTTAGAATTACAGTTCAGTTGATCGAAGGAAATACAGACCAGCACCTGTGGTCGGATAATTATGATCGGGATCTGACGGACATTTTTGCCATACAGACCGAAATTGCCAAAAGTGTTGCCGAGGAATTAAGAGCGACCATTACATCCAGGGAGCAAGCAGTCATTGAGTCCGTTCCCACCTCTGACCTGACGGCATATGATTTCTATTTGAAGGGGGTGGATTACCTTTCGAGAAGCATACAGCTGGAAGATTATCGCTATGCAATTCAAATGTTTGAGCGTGCCGTTGAAATTGATCCAAACTTCACATTAGCCTGGGTCGGACTTGCCTCAGCCTCAAGAGGGATCTATTGGTATCATTATGACAGAAGCGAAGAGCACCTTGCACAAACTAAACAATACCTTGATAAAGCCATAGCCCTTGATCCGGAGCTGATGGAAGTCCAACTTGAAACCGGAAGGTACTATTATCATTGCAAATTGAATTATCCAAGAGCTCTTCAAATCCTGGAAAAGCTGAAATCAGAGTACCCAAATAATGATCAATTGCATGCGACATTGGCTGGGTTTATCGAAGAATGGGTCAATTTCAAAAGGCTTTTGAGTATATGGACCATGCGATTTCACTAAATCCATCCGGATGGGATGGGTGGTATAATGCTGGGGAAACTTTAAGCATACTAGGAAGGTACACCCAAGCTGAGGACTATTTGAAAACTGCTATTGACGTAAATCCATCTGCGGCTACCAGTTATATTTTATTGGCTTTGGTGCATCTAGCAACTGGTGAAGTGGACAAGGCCAGAGCGCTGCTCGTAAATAATCAGAATATTGATGGATACTACATGATTAGAAGCAACATTGAGCTAATTGACCGAAACTACGAAGAAGCTATCAGTATCCTTGAATCTTCTCCCTATGAAGTAATGGCTGATCAATGGGCTTATACACCAAAGCCATTGCAATTTGGGCTCATTTACTATGTGATGTCCGATAGGGAATTAGCAAACGAACATTTTCAGAAGGCCAGGCAGGTTTTAGAAGATAAACTAAGGGAATTACCGGATGATTCCCGTCTCTATAGTTCATTAGGCATTGTTTACGCCGGGCTGGGTATGACAGAAGAAGCTTTGGCAGCAGGCAATAAGGCCTTGTCCATCATAAATATCTCTGTCGATGCATATAGAGGATTCTTCCGGGAGTTGGATATGGCCAGAATTCTGCTGATGATTGGTGAGCATGATGAAACCATAGCTAAACTTGAGTTTCTGCTCCAACAAAATGGCTTCATATCAGTAGAGTTGTTGAAAAAAGATCCGTTCTGGGACCCATTGAGAGATATAGATGCTTTTCAGGCCTTGATTGAAAACCCGAAGTATCAAATCAATTTGGATGACAACTGATCCAATGACCCAACGCCAACATGCTTGCTCACCGTAGTCTTGACGAAGGTGGGCTTGCCCGTCCGAATCCCGCATATGCGGGAGAAGGCGGGCCCGCCCGGCAGCGTCATCGGGGCTTCGTCGCTAAAGCTTCAGTGCAGACGCATGGCGTCCGATGGATGAACCGTTCGTCCGGGTCTCATCGGTAGCAAGTAAGCTTCCATAATGTTCTCTGACATTAGCCTCATTCAGAAGTGTTTTTCCGTAGTAAGACCTAAATAATTCAGGTTCATTCATGTCAGTACAAAAATCCAAATAACCAGAGGGGAATCTTATTGCCTATTCCGTATTCGATTCCGTCCGCTGCGATATATGAATGATCAAAATCCTTGATTTTCCGGAAATCTTTCTTTTTACCTCCTACTTCAAAAATGTATTTTTCATTCACCAGAAAATCTCCTTTACCTGGATAATTAACCTGATGAGTAACGGACAATTGATTGAGGAAAAAGGTTTCTCTCAAGGAACCAATAGTAGGATTTTCTCCAAGGGCGAAATATAAATTTGGATTGTGAAAATATATCTTCTCTGGTTTGGCAAGAATGCTGAACGTTTGACCCTGGGCAGTTACATTATGAAGTAAATTTGCCTGCCCCAAAAGGTGTATAAATTCAACAAGATAGTTTCGGCTTACGCCTACGAGCCGGCTTAGTTTTGTGATATTGGGTTTTATAGGAGCGCTGACAGCCAATAAATTTAAAAGTTTTTTAATTTTCAAGATTGTTGGGTACTCGATTGGATGCACAGCCGGAATATCGTTTTCCAACACCACATTGATAATTTGGGCCAATTGAATAGGATAATATTCTCCAGCTTCTTTAAAGAAGGGATAATAGCCTTTATGCAAATAATCCTTAAAATGTAATAGAGGGAACTCGATCTGCTTGTTAAGGTCTGTAGAAATTTCCAGATGCCTCTCTAAGATATTGCCGAGGGAAATTGGTTTCAGCGCATGTCCGGTCATATTCAAATACTCACGGAATGACATACCGGCCATAGCGTACAGGGTAACCCTTCTACTCAGATCTGCCTCACTACGAGAAATATCTAATAAAGATGAACCAGCAAAAACAATTTTCAGTTGAGAATATGTATCGTAAATATTTTTCAACTCGCGTGACCAGCCTGGATATTTATGTACCTCATCCAGAAAAAGAAATTTACCACCGTATTTACAGAACTCCTCAGCAAGTTCCACTAAAGTGTGGGATCCAAACCACAGGTTGTCAAGACTTGCATATAACACTTGCAAGGGCGAGGTAATCGAAAAACGTTCCTTTATTGTTTGAAGAAGAAAGGTGGTTTTTCCGGTTCCACGTGCGCCTGATATGGCAATCATTCGGTGGCTCCAATCTATTTTGTCCCTTAGAAAACGGTGAAAATCCAATGGAACCTGTTCAAGGAGTTTTAGGAAGTAATGTTGTAGTTTTTCCACATTATGCTATTTATAATAAGCAAAATTATATAAATATGCTGTATAAACATAGCAATATGCAATATTAGGCTTAAATAGCAGCCTTTATTGCCTCGTATTATTCCAGGATCTTTCCTTAACTGGGCATTGTTTTTTTTACAATATTGTTCTGCAATTTCCTCCTCAACCCGGCACGCAGGCTTGCTGCTATTATTCCCGTCCGCCGAAGTCTTGAATTCATTCGAGATGAAGGGGGGGTGTACCGACATCGTTGAGTACACCACCTGGATGGTTAAAAGACTCTTATAAAGCACTTGAAATGGTGCATATGAGCAAGCACATGCAGAAGCCACTGGTAGAGAAACACAACGGCAAATGGCTGGAAAAAATGGGGACGGGGCCATGGCCCGGTTCAATACCGCACTCGATGCGGTGAACTGTTCTATTGTGATTCAGGAATTTGCACGTGCCAAGCTCGACGGGAAGTTGCGGAGAGGCATTTACCTGGGGGACATCACGGTTGAACATGAGGATGTGTTTGACAATGGGGTCCATGTTTCCAAAAGACGTGTACAGAATCTCTGGATTAAGAAAAAATAATATATTTCATTTTTGAATAGCATCCATTTTTACTAAAATTGTATAGTATTATTTGCAATGAATTTATTAAAGTTGCACTGAAAAGGGTGAGAAATAGTTGCAAAAACAGATGCAAATTGATGTGCTGTATTCTGTTAATATGTTTAAATTCAACACCTTTATTTCTTACTTAAATATTTGTATCTTGATGTAATATTAGTGACCAAATCATACGTTCTTTTACCAAAATTAAACATTATGAAAAGCAGGAATAATTATTTTATTGCAATCCTTGCCCTCATAACAATTCAAATGGGTTGCACACCCGCTGAAAGGCCTGCCGCAGTTGAACTGGAGAAAAATGCACTCATTGGTAGCTGGAGGCTGATAAAAACCATAGAAATTGGTCATGAGGATTCTACCAACCGGCGTGATGGAGATGAGAAGTTTTATATCAAACACGTCAATAACACACACTTCGTTTGGGTTGAATATGACCGCATAAACAATACGCTTCTTGGTACGGGAGGAGGCACCTATACACTTGAGGGGAATACCTATACCGAATATATTCAATTTTACTATCCCGCCGGAGCAAATGAACTTGGACAAGCTATACCGTTTCGGGCCGAATTAAGCAAGGATGGTATCTGGCATCATACTGGTTACGCAAAACTTATGGAGTTTGATCCGGAAACTGCAGAGAATGTAATGGTGGACTCGGCAATAATTGATGAGTTATGGAAAAGAATAGACATTAAGCCTGCCGATGATAGTAATGGCCAATTAGTTGGAAGCTGGGATTTTGTGAATTTTCTGGAACAATCTGATTCTACCTATAGCGAATATCCTCCATTCTACGGAATCATGAAAATACTCACACCTACACACTTTACATGGGTGCAGTACAACACTGAAGGTGATGAAATATTCGGTATTGGCGGTGGACCTTATTCGATTGTTGGCGACCAGTACACTGAACATATTGAATTTATTTATCCCCAGGACCTGGATCTGATAGGAGTGAATGCCGTTTACAACTGGAAACAGGATCATGATAATCATTGGAATATCAGTGGCGTAGTCGAAAACCGTAAAGCTCCTCAGAAACGTGAAGAAAATTGGGAAAGGTATAAGGCTGTTTTAGAATCTGAAGCTGAACCTGAACCTGAAAGTATGAATTAGCGGAAAGAAAATCTTATTCTTGAACGGTCAAATATTATTCAGAAATATTCGGAGTACCTGATACGTTTATGAATGTAATTTTCCTGATTGGATCTGTTCAGGTCCTTTTCATTATTATCCTTATCCTTACTAAAAAAGACGAGCATTCAATTGCCACGAATTGACTGAAGTTGAATTCTGGGTTAAATGCTATGAACTCAATTAAAATGCTTCGTTCACGCTCAGGTAAAAGCCCATTGATTCCACCCCAAAACCGTAATCAAACCTGAGATTCATCCGTGGCTGAACTTCGATTCTTAATCCCAGGCCTGCATTTGGGAAAAATTCTTTCCAGTCATTAGGCCGGTCGCCGAGGAAACCACCCCCAACCCAGAAAGCCAGTCCGGTTCGCTTGAGCAAATTTAAACCTCGTTCCACGGGCTCCCGGCTATACATATAGCGGTATTCAATCAATCCGAAAATACTCGTTTTATCACGGTATTGACCTGTTAGGTATCCACGGAGATCGTGACTGCTTCCAAGGGTTGACATTTCTCCATAGGGTATATCACCAAAGCCGAAAGTTGATTTCACCGTCCATGCCATGGTGCTCCTGGTGGTGAACAGAGGTTTATATTGACGATAATCCAAGGTGGAAACCACGTATCTATTGTCGCTGCCAAGTTGTTTCAAATAAAAAATGGAAGAGATATTCAAGAATATTCCTTTAAAACAATTTACCACTATATCCCTGGAATCAAAGAAAAAATTGGCACCGATACCGCTGTTAAAATTGTTATCGCCAAATTCAATATACACCGGATCTACCGCCATCGTTTGATTTATTTCTGTAGCGATGGTTTGATTCAAGTCAATAATTCCTCCCAGGTAAAGGTTATCGTCAATTTTCCACATCAGACGTGGCTGTATAACCCAATATAATTTCTGATAAGCCGTAGTCATCTCACCTTTGGGTGTGTTCCTTCCGGCATCGTATCCTATTCCAAAATAATGATCGGGCATAATTTTTAATTTTGTTCTGAAAAATATCCGAAACCTGTCTTGGTCATAAAAAATCCTTCCCCTCGAATTCAAAACAAAGGCGCCAACAGTACCATAGGCAAGACTTACCGTTATTGATGACCGTTGAATTACTGTATCCTTCGGGTTGGTTTTGAATGAAAAAAGGTTTGCCGTACCAATGACAAATCCCAACTCAGGGGAGGCGCCAGGCCCTGCAAAAAAACTATACCTGAGGTTTTTGGTGGCCTTTACGGAATCCCTTTCTTGTTTCCTTCTAATTCTTTCATCAGAGCTGCTCCTGTTACCGTCCTGAGCAGCACTAAGAATTGGTATAATAAGAATACCCGTCAATATAAGAAATCGACAAATTTTCAATTAGGCGAGTGATGGTTAAACATAATATAATAAATCCCTGTTGAATAATTGATTCTATACCTCAAAACCTATTTTCTTGTGTGACCTGTCACAAAAAGATTTATAAAACTAACCACTTAAATATTAATAATTATTCCAGCGTATAATTCCAGCAATAATTAAAATGACGGAACGATTGTATAATTCAAAGTCAAAAGCCTGATCAATTTAATGGCATAGCCATGTCTATGTCATGATAGGTTCAATAACGAAGAGAAATACAATATTTAGGCATTTGACAAACGTAAATAAGTCCCCTTCATTGCCGTGCCTGCGTGCCGTCGGAGACCGGCAGGCAGCGAGTGGAATCAGGAGTGGGTTTTCAAATAGTTAGAAGAAAGATAATTCCATATAATCCAAAATTAAAACCATTGGCCAAGGCATTAAGGAAAAATATGACACTCAGGGAGGTGCTATTGTGGCAGGAAATGCAAGGGTAGAGATGGAATCCGGGGCGCTTGTGCTTGACCCTTTGTATCCCATCAACCATACCGATTTAAGTCATGCTTATGCATTGGCAGAGGATTGGGAGAATGCACCCAGATTTGCAAAAAGTGCTGATAGTTTGAACGTACCCAATAGTTATAATGACTCTCTGCTGGTGAGGTGTTACATCGAGCTTGACCGTTTGCAGGAAGCAGAAAATTTTGTTATCGGACTACAAAATAAATACGATAGTTTCTCTATTAAGGCTTTGAAAGCCCTTATTGCTATGGCAAAAGATGAAAATGACATTGCTATTTCGTATTTGGATTCCTTGAGCATCCAGCCCGAAAAGCTAATAGGATCATGTCCAATAATTACTAAATTATATCTCGACTTTGGAATGCTGGATGAAGCCGTTTATTGGTTGGAGAAAGCATATAAAAATCGAGAAGGTCTAAATCTATTGATCAGACTACCTGAAAATCTCCCTACGGATGCTAAATTGAAAGTTGCATTTGATAAACCCGAATATAATGCACTATTTGAAATTAGAATGAAGAATCTAGGTTTAACAAACGATATACCTTAAGATAAACAGATGTCCGAACTATCAGTCGCATGCCTGACATTGATGATTGCGTATCTGCAGTTTGTACAGAAGTAACTATTTGATTATCTTGTAACATGGATACAACTTACCGGCTTACCACCTACTCTCCGGATTTTTTGGAAAAGCATTACGAAATTGGCCATCATCGATTAAATAGTTGGCTGGGAGCCAGACAAAGTCCGATAAAAATGCTGAGGAAACTCTATTCGGAGCCTGATTTTGACCCGAAAACACGGTTTTATGCCTTACGAAATGATGAAGTAATAGGATTTATTCCTTCCAAGATCAGAAAGAAAAAAGCAGAATTCATCGAAGCTGATATGGAATTTCCTTTATTGGCTGAGGGATATGAAGACGTTGAGGATCAGCTGATGAAATATGCATTTGACCAACTCAAAACAAAAGGTGTATCGAAGGTTTATACCCGTGCGTCGGAAGCCTGGGGCAATACAATGGAATTGGCAGAGAAGTATGGTTATGAAAAAATTGAGCTGAAGTGGAAAACCGCCCAGCTCAAAGTTGAAAACTTTAAGGGCAATCCTAACGGAGACAAAGCCCAGGAGGTCACTGTGCAAGATTTTAATGAAATTCGCGATATTTTGATCGCCTTCCGGAAAAACTCGAAGAAGGAAGCCCAGGCCCAAATTGACAAGCTGGTGTCGATCTCCGAAAGAGTGACCAGCTGGAAGATCATCCGGGAAGACGGGAGGATTGTTGGCCACGATCACCTGGTAGAGGATATCCTGGATTCAGAACGAGCACGCATGAATGCCATTTATGCCACCAGGGATGATATCCGTGATCAAATCATGAAAAACCACATAAATGCAGCCAGGATAAAGGGAATTAAGCTGATCGATAATTTCTTCTGGGGACCTACACAAGAGTTGGACGGGCCCTACCGGGAGTATGGGTTTGAGGTTGGTGAGATATGGTCGTTTAAGAAGAAACTTTAACATGATAAATATCATTGCTTTCGATGCCGGCGATACCCTTTGGCATAACGAGCAATACTTCCGGGATACAGGATAAGAATACTGTGAATTGCCGGATGATTAGTTACCAGGCTTGAATCACAGATCCAGGCAGGAGTTAAACCTTTTTGGTTTATTTTTGTCTAAATTAAGGACATTTTGCAAATAATGATGAACCTCACAATTCGACCCCGATTCACAATTCTTATTCTCTTTCTTGTTTTCGTCCTGGGTCCGGGAGTTTTTTTACCACAAATCCGGGCACAGTCTCTCAATGGAAACCCAAACAATAGACTAAAGGCGACGGGACTGGAAATCGGGAGCAGGTTACCTGATTCCTTAGAAGTTTACGACGCCAAAGGATATAAGATGAAGGTAACGGACCTGTTTCAAAATAACCACACCGTAATTGTAAGCGGATGCCTGACCTGCCCGGTTTTTTTAAGAACGTATCCGGGGGTTGAAGCTGTTTACAACGATTACAGGGAAAAGGTAGATTTCTATTATCTCTATAAAACGCTGGCCCATCCTGAATATCATGGCTATGTACGACCATTAACCATTGAGGAACGCCTTGCCCATATTGCTGAGGCAAAGGAAAAGCTCCAAACAAAGATCCCATGGTTGGCAGATCCCATGACAAATGAGGTGAGTTCGGCATTTGGCCTCACGCCTAATTCCGAATTCTTGTTTGACAATGATGGGCACATACTATATATGAATACCTGGAGCGATGCGGAAGAACTCAGAAAAACGTTGGTAGAATTTATTGGCCCGGTGGATAAAACCTCTACGGTTGAATCTCTGAATCTGCCGACGGTTTCGCCAATGAACGCTCCTTTTGAAGAAGTTATTACCCGGATCACAGTGAACGAAACGCTCATACCAATTATGGTTCGACCCGAAGACTACGATGCAACCTATTATGTAAAATTAAGAGCGGAGGTTTCGGGTAGCATGTTTCAGGATGGCTCCGGTAAACTATATCTCGGCTTCCACCTTGATCCGATTCATAACGTACACTGGAACAACCTGGTTGATCCCTTAACATATGATATCACTGTTCCTGACCATACGACCATTAATGAGGCAAGAGGCATAGCTCCGCTGATCAAGCAACCCAGTGATACCGATCCGAGAGAGTTCCTTATTGAAGTGGATAACTGGAAATCCGGTGACCCCTTGCCTATTGAAGTCACGTACTACGCATGTGACGAAGATGATAAGTGGTGTAAACTTGTAGTTCAGAATTATACCATCACTCTTGATCCAGATCCGTATGCCGGTCGCGTGATAGGCAGGTCTTCCCGGTCACGTTCCCGAGGCCGGATGATGCAGGAAGGTACCAATAATGTTGAACGTATGATGAATTTTGATACAAATCAGGATGGCCTTTTGAGCAAGGATGAAGTCCCCGAACGGATGCGGATGCGGTTTGATATGATCGATGCTAATAATGACGGATTCCTAAGTACAGACGAGATAGCGGCGATGAGAAGGCGTTAGGGTCATTGAATAGCGAAGGGGAGAATAACCATCCTACGCCGGAACAATTGGATATGTGATTTTATTCTTCATTTTAGAGCGTCTTCCCCTCCGTTAATAGATGAGTTTAATTTATCTTCAGGAATTATTCATATTTTTTTGCTACCTTTATTTGCGCGGAGATAAATCGCTCCCACAACAAAAATACTTGATGTATGAAAACTACCTTTAATCTTAATGGAAAAACCGTGCAGGTTGAAACTCTATCGGATGCAACATTGTTGTGGACGTTAAGGGATCACTTGGGGTTAACCGGCACGAAGTATGGATGCGGTGAAGCTTTGTGTGGAGCCTGCACCGTGCATCTGGACGGGATGGCTGTAAGATCGTGCACTACGCCTATGTCGATGGTTACAAACCGCTCGGTCACCACTATCGAAGGATTGTCCAATGACAATTCTCATCCATTACAAAAAGCCTGGATTGAGGAGCAGGTTCCTCAATGTGGTTATTGTCAATCAGGCCAGATTATGCAGGCCGCAGCCCTGTTGCAGAATAACAGCCATCCGACAAGGGAACAGATACTGGCTCAAATGAATGGAGTAATTTGCCGTTGCGGAACCTATACACGGATTGTCAGGGCAATTGAACGAACGGCTCAAAACCTTTAGACCATGGAAAGCGCAAAGACAATAATACCTAAAATTTCGAGACGAAAATTTCTCGTTGGTGCCGGAGGCTTCACTTTTCTCATTACAACCGGCGTCATTTGGCCGAAGTTATCCGCTGAAAATAAAACGGCGAATGATGGAACCATTACAGCCTGGGTTCATTTACAGCCCGACGGCAAAGTTATCATCTATAATCCAGCAGCAGAAATGGGTCAGGGATCCATGACCGCATTGCCTGTACTGATCGCGGAGGAAATGGATGTAGATTGGTCAATGGTTATCATCGAGAATTCTCCGATCATACCGGAGATATATGGATCCAGAGGATTTCGGGGAGGGAAAAGCATGATCACCGTAGGTAGCCGGGCCGTAAGTGGTTACTATGAAATCCTTCGTCAGGCTGGAGCCCAGGCGCGTTATGTGTTACTCTACAATGCAGCCCAAAAATGGAATGTTCCCATCCAGGAGCTTACAACGGATGCCGGCGTCGTAATTCATAAATCAAGTGGGAAAAAAATGCTATACGGAGAAATCGCGGAATTTGCCAAATCACCTGATAAAATTCCGAAGATCCCGAAAGAACAAATGAAGCAACCAGGTCAATTCAGGTTGATCGGCAAAAATATTCCAAGATGCGATATTCCGGGAAAAGTGAACGGGAGCGCCATTTTTGCAATTGATATCCAGTTACCGGATATGGTTTATGGGGCAATTTCACGGACACCGGTAAATGGTGCCAGGCCGGTAAATGTGTTAAATAAGGATTCTATCATGGAAATTGATGGTGTCATTGATCTGGTTACCCTTGAACACGGAGTTGGTGTCATTGCCAACTCAATAGAAACGGCATTTAAAGCCAAAAAGCAATTACATATCCAGTGGAGCGAAGGTGCAAAGGCCGCAAACTATAACAGTGTGGAGGCTTTTGAGAAGTATGAAAATATGGCAGGGGACGCCAGTATAAAGGGAAACGTGATAAAAGATGAGGGCAACATAACGAATGCGTTACAAAATGCTGAAAAAACATATAGCTCAGACTACAAAAACGATTTTGCCTATCATGCACAAATAGAACCCCTGAATGCCGTGGTTTCCGTTGCCCCTGATGGATCCAGCGCTGAGCTTTGGGTGGGATCCCAGGCTCCAGTTAGCGCACGACGCGCAGCAGCCCAGGCTCTTGGCATAGCAGAAACAAAAGTTGAGATTCATCCTTGCTACCTGGGAGGAGGGTTTGGTCGCAGATCCATGTCTGGTTATGTTTCAGAGGCGGCGCTTCTGGCAAAAAGGGCCGGAAAACCATTAAAACTCGTGTGGACAAGGGAAGATGATATCGCCTATGGTGCGTTTCGCCCCATGTCGGTACAACGCATGCAAGCAGGAGTGGATAAGTCCGGAAATATTGTAGGTTGGAGTCATATAGTAGTTGGAACCGGTGGCCGGCTGATGACCTCGGGTGTGAATACGTTATTCTATACTTTTCCCAACCAGCATATTGAAATGCGCAACGTTGATGAGGGAGTACGTACCAAACACTGGCGTGCGGTTGGCCACGGACCAAATAAATTTGCTATCGAGGCCTTTATCGATGAAATAGCGGCAGATCAGAAAATTGATCCTGTTGAAATACGTAAACGATTAATGAAAAATCATCCACGTGCACTGAAGGTTCTTGAAACGGCAGCGAAAATGGCCAACTGGGGAACCCCACCACCTCCGGGCAGAGGCCGGGGGATTGCTTTTGCCGAACGAAGTGGTTCATTAACTGCCGGAGTATGTGAACTTTCGGTTGATCGAAATAGCGGCAGGATACAGGTTCATAATTTCTGGGTTGCGTTGGATGCAGGTGTGGTAATTCAACCAGACAATGTATTGGCTCAGTCAGAGGGGTCAATCATATTCGGTTTGAGCAGTGTGCTCAGTGAAAGCCTAACTTTCAAAAAAGGGAAGGTGCAACAATCGAACTTCCACGACTACAATGTTATGCGTATTGCGGATGCTCCTGAAAATATCGAAATTAAAATCATACCATCGAATGAAAGGCCGTCCGGTGTCGGGGAAGCAGCATTGCCATTTGTTGGTGGAGCGGTATCGAATGCGTTCGCAAACCTTACGGGTATAAGGCTCAGGCACATCCCTTTTACTCCTGACAAGGTTCTGGAGGCGTTGAGCAGTTAACTATAAATGTAATAAGGTGTCAGCGTGGACGCTTGTACCTCTGTTTCATTACTCATTTCTCAAGGAGTCCACCGGATTGGCGATTGCTACTTTGATGGATTGCCAGCTCATCGTAACCCATGCGATCAGTAGTGTAATACCCGCGGCAATCAGAAAAACACCCGGCCCGATCGTAATTCTAAAATGGAAATCCTGAAGCCAACCATTCATAAAATACCACGAAACAGGTATAGCGAATACCAATGCGATGAGTATGAGCTTCCCGAACTCTTTAGATAAAAGTATGACAATACTAGCTACTGAAGCTCCCATTACTTTTCGAACACCAATTTCCTTGGTGCGCTGTTCGGCCGTAAAGGCGGCAAGGCCAAACAATCCCAGGCTTGCTACAAAGATGGCCAGACCGGCAAACGTAAAGGCAATTTTCCCAATGCGACTTTCCTGACTGTACATCCGGTTGAACCGGTCATCCAGGAACGAATATTGAAATGGCTGGCCTGGGCCAAGTTCCTTCCACCGCGCTTCAATATCGGCCAGAACGGAAGATATATTCCCGGTATTGGTACGAAAGCATGCAAATCGTCTCGAATGCCCGATACGCATTGACAAGGCGCCGATATTTTCATGTAACGATTCAAAATTGAAATTCTTTACGACTCCAACAATTTCATAGGAAATCATAGAGGGATTGTTATCCGGGCCGAAATCATCAAATGTATTTACCTTTTTACCAATGGGGTTTTCATATCCAAACAACTGGGCTGCTCTTTCATTAATTATTATACCGGTCGAATCCGAAGGAAAATCCATTGAGAAATTTCTTCCTTCTTTAATCTCCATTCCCATTGTTGGGATATATTCATGATCAACGCTCCAGGTCTGCATTGAAACGGAATTAAGCTCATCCGGTTGCTCACCCTCGGGCCAGAATCCAGAATCACTTCGGGAGGAGGAAACAGGTAAAAAACTTGTAATTGTTGCGGATAAAACGTTTGAATTTTGAAGAATTTGATTTTTAAAAACTTCAATGTTGTCATCAAGTGCATATACGTCTTCCACAAGAATCACCTGCTCTTTGTTGAATCCAAGTTTTTTGTTTTGAATAAAATTGAGTTGCCGGTAAATCACCAGGGTTCCAACAATTAGTATAATAGATGCAGTAAATTGTATTACAACCAAGGAACTTCGTAACCAGCCACTTTTTACACCAAGATTCAATTTTCCTTTTAGAACTGCTGCCGGCCGAAAAGCAGAAAGGTAAAACGCTGGGTAGATACCTGCCAAAACCCCTATTATAAGCGACCCTCCTATTATTCCCATGATGAATACTGGAGAAGAAAAAGGTATTGAGAGAGACTTATTTGCTAATGAGTTGAAATAAGGCAATGCCAGCACGGCTAGTACCAGTCCTATTGCCATACCTAAAATACTCAATAGGATTGACTCTGTAAGGAATTGCTTGATCAGATGGGACTGATAGGATCCAAGAACTTTTCGAACCCCAACCTCTTTCGCCCTGTTGGCGGATCGTGCAGTGGACAGATTCATGAAGTTAATTAACGCGATCAGAAGGATGATCGCTGCAATCGCTGAAAAGATATAAACATATTTAATATCTCCGGGTGGTTCAAACTCAAATCCGAGGTTGGAATACAGATGAATATCAGTAAGAGGTCTGATATTAAACCGGACCCATTGCCCCGAAGCAAGAAAATCCTCTGCTTTGATATTCAGCAATTGTTTTACCTGTGGAAATACATAAGTGTTAACCATTTCAGCCATTTTACCTTGAAATTCTTCGGGGTTTGCATCCTCACGGAGTACGAAATATGTGAAATAATTGTTACTGACCCATATAGTATTCTTTGCATCTTCATTACCCTCCATACTAAGCATTACGTCCAGGTGAAAATGACTGTTGACTGGTAAATCCTCATACACACCGGTTATTTCATATAAATCCTCGTTGTCCATCGTCATTTGCTGTCCTACCGGATTTTCATTGCCAAAGTGCTTTTCTGCAACGGTTTTGCTGATAACCATTGTATTGGGTTTTTCCAATGCCGTGGCTTTGTCGCCATAGATAAATGGAATAGTAAAGATTTCAAAAATATTGTTATCTGCGAATGAAACATCATCCTCCTTTATATTATTGATTTCTTTCTTGAACAAATGAGACCCGATACGCCTGAACCTTCCTGCAATTTCGACTTCCTGGTAATCAGCCATCATGGTCTGGGCCATTGGCGCGGGTGTAACGGGCATTTCAAAATGATTTCCTCCAAACATTACGTCGGATTCTATCCGGTAGATCCGATCTGACTTTTCATGAAATTTGTCGTAGGACAATTCGTCGATAACAAATAAGACTATAAGCAGGCAACTTGCAATCCCGACGGCAAGACCTGTGATGTTGATTAACGAGTAGAACCTGTTTTTACTCAGGCTCCGGTAAGCGGTTTTTAAATAATTTTTAAACATGACTGTAGGTTTACTATTGAGTTCTGACAGTGTTAATTGCTGAATTTTTTGTAATTCATTTGTTTTAAAATATTGATTGATGACCACCTCATACGCGTCGATAAATTTCATCCCTGAACCCATTTGCTCCTCAATTTTGCAGCAGATGTGGTCCAGTAATTCATCCTTCAGGGGTTCATACACCAGGCCTCTCCGGTACAGGTCATTGATAATATAATTGATATTTGAATCATTGAGAGCCATTTTTATGCATTAGAAATGGGATTCAACTGAAGCACATTTTGCATTATTCGAACGAAATTGGTAAAATCACGAATTTTTTCATCAACAACCATTTTTCCTGTAGCGGTTATCTGGTAGTACTTGCGAATCCGTTTACCGATATGCACAGTTTCTGTGATAAGGATACCCTCCGCCTCCATCCGGTGTAAATGCGGATAAAGAGACCCTTCACTCAGCTGAATTTCACTGTCGGTCAGTTCTTTCACCCTATTGGTGATTTCATATCCGTACATACGACCGTTATCATGAAGTACTTTTAGAATGATCGTTTGAAGCGTGCCTTTAATTAATTCCTTTGGAGCCATCCTGCCTTGAAGTTAAATACATTGAAGTTCGATGTAATTGTAAGACGTCCTTACTAAACAAAAGGTTACAGTTCCAGAAAAAAAAGTATCTTGGATGCCAATGGTGTCTATTAACAGGGAGAAATATGAAAATCGATTCGGCTTAATAAATGACAGTCAAAGGATATTACGGGCATATCCTATTTTATTAGGAGGAATGATTAGTTCGTAGATCGTAAGAAGACGACAATCCCGTATATTTAAATTTAAAATGACTAAATCATTGTGACGATCGCAGCGATAAATTATATTGTATATGATATTGTTGACAAATAAATTTTAATATGAAAATCAATACTGTAATTTATGTTATAATCATAGGTTTGTTTGCCTCCTGCGCTTCTTCGAGAAACGCACAGGATATGACAGATCCTGCTGAACTTAGTACAACCTATAATGAATTGGCTGATTATTTACGCAGGGTCCCGGGAGTATTGGTAACCGGCAGCAGCGGAAACTACAGTGTTTTGATTAGAGGCATATCCAGTATCAGTGGTTCTAACGAACCCCTTTATGTAATTGACCGGAACCAGGTTGGCAGTTATAACCAGGCAGCGGCAATGATTGATCCTAATGATATAGCATATGTAGAAGTTTTGAAAGATGTGGCATCTACAACCGCCTACGGAATGAGAGGAGCAAACGGAGTGATTATTATTCACACCAAAAAATAAGCAAATCGGCACTTATCACAAAAAGACTATTCCATAGAGGTTCCAAGAGAATGCACAAAGGATCACAGAGATGTAATAATGGAATACTGGAATGTTGGAAGGTTGTAGTGAGATCAATGTTTTAGCTGTTTTTGTTGATTTAAAAAATTGTACTTGGACCACGGATTTTCTAAACTACAAGTCTAAAAACTCTCACATCGTAGGCGACATTCTTAAGATTCTGAACACCCTGGTCTTCAATTTTTAAATCCTCACGGTTACGGATGTTTTGAAAAACAACATTAGAAAAACATATTTCATTAGCCCCCGCAATGGAAGATATGCGCGAAGCTACATTCACACCATCGCCAAAGATATCTTTATCCGTAAACAAAATTTCAGATACGTGAATCCCCATTCGAACACTGAAATCTTCCTTTGCCTGTATCTCTTTTTGAATAGCTATGGCGCAAAGAACAGCTTCACTCGCTGTGAAGAATATGGAAATAGAGCCATCCCCCATCTCTTTTATCCATTTTCCCCTGTATTTTCGTATCAGTCGTTTTTGAATGGTTCTGTTACGATCCAGTGCCAGCAAAGTTTTGTCTTCATTTTGTCCCATCATGCTTGTAAACCCCACGATGTCAGTAAAAAGGATACTGGCCAGCTGACGGTCTTTCTGCAGTTTTAGTTTCCTGCCTTCTGTGTACCGAGTAAAGAAAACAAGATACACACTGAAAATTATCACCGACATATATCCCAAAGCTCCACTAAGGGGCCAATGCAACAAAGTGGAAACTGAACTGAGGATTACCAAAAGCAAGGCTAAAGACAGTACCACGACTGAAATTCTGGCTTCTCTATTTCTTTCAATACTAATTTTATCAATTAAATAGAAAACAGAAAATGCCAGTGTAAACAGTGCTGATAATGCCAGCATGGCGAAAGCTCCTGGAAGATCAAGTATTTTAAAAAGCGACCCTACTGCAACGAGTACAACAAAAATGATCCCAATGATAAAAGTTCTCTGACGCATGTGGTCAAGATGCGAAATTTATCCTGCAAACAAATACCATCATTGAAAATTTGTTTACTTCTGGTAAATTGCATTCTTCAGAAAGAACAAATTGACACTTGAAATGAGCGAATTTGATGAAAAAGCATCTACGTGGGACGACGATCCTTCCCAATGTTTCAAAGGAAATACAACTAAACTGCTAATTAGTGCCCATCTATAACTTGCGATATAGAAAAATTGCTATGCCTGCCGACAGGCAGGAATTTCAATAAATCCCCTCTTGGAAGAAATAAATGTTGGTTTACTGTCGATATCTGGCATTTAATTGAATCAGTATATCCAATCCAGGAAACTGGAGGTCCCACTGAGAATACACATTGTATTAATTCCGGTTTGCATCGGAAAATTTATATGTTTCCCCTTCTTGTCATGTAACCAAATATATCTGGAATCATTGCTTCAAAAATGGGCATAAGATTATAATTCAGAGCCTAAGAAATCCACAGTTAGAAATAACCTAATCAGACAATTTATCGTATACATTTATAGTTCTATGACTAAAATCATTGTTGTGATTAATGTGTTAAATTATCTTGTATCTGATATTCCAACTTAAATAAATCATTATGAAATTCAATGGCATGTATTATATTATAGTAATTGGTTTGTTTGCCTCCTGTGCATCTTCCTCGAGTTCAAGTTCTACCTCTGCACAGAACATTACAGACCCTACCAAACTTAGTACAACATATCGTGAATTAGCTGACTATTTGTACAGAGTTCCTGGAATATCAGTTACCAGGCGCGGTGATAGCTACAGTGTTTTGGTTAGAGGCATGTCCAGCATAAGTGGTTCTAACGAACCACTCTATATAATTGACCGCATCCAGGTGGGTAGTTATGACCAGGCTGCTGCAATGGTAGACCCTAATGATATAGCTCGCGTAGAAGTTTTGAAAGATGTGGCATCTACAAATGTTTATGGTATGAGAGGGGCAAATGGTGTGATCATAATTCACACTAAAAAATAAAATTTTATCAAAACCTGGGTAGAATAACATCTCCTGAGCGTTTGGAGTCGTGTGGTTATTACACACATATCATAGAAATTCAACTGTAATAGTGTTTCTAAACCTGGTTGATCCGTATTCATTCCACTATGAATCTTATATCTTCACCATTAAATGTCGGTGGAAGCCAGCCTGTTTTTATAGATAAATATAAATTATAAGTTCCAGGCTCAGTTGGAGCAGTTATTATAACCTCATATTCTTTGCCACTGAACAACATCTCGTTATGTATTAACAAGTCTGAAACCCGCATTTCGAAAACTTCTGAATTTCTGAAAAAACTATAACTGACATAGGATGGGAATTCTTCATTTGCTTCAAAATCGCGAACATTATCATTCCGGTAGTCAAACCGAACCTTAATTACTGACGAAGCCCCAGGCTTTTCAAATATTGGTTCTTGAACGTTAACGGAAATAGCCACGTTGGAATATGACCGGAAGTTGTCAATATGGATATAAGGTAGATATGCATTTGCTATAAAAATACTATCATTTTCTTTTCTCGAGGGGTGTGTAACTAATGTGATGGTTTTACCTTGCAACTTAGCCTCCGAATCCCAAACAGAAAATTGGTTTTCCCTTCCCCATACATTGTTCAAAGAGATGGCTTCAACATCTGAATAGAATTTATAGATTGATGCATTCTGATATGAATTCATAAATACCACCGGATTTCCATCTGATTTTTTCTTAAGTTCCTGTACCCAACGGTTGGCATCATGGTATTTTGAAATATTAAGCGAGTCAGGAAGGAAGTTCCAAACCAGAAATAGACGTGCCGCCAGAATTAAAGGAAATGAAATAATAAATGAAACAAACACTATTTTTCTTAACTTTTTACTTTCCACAATTTTTTTGTAACCTATATACAATAATGGAATTAGGGTTATGATGGTCCAGTTTGCTTCAACTCCCCCTTTTAATGTCAATATAAAAAAGAACAAATAGGTACCCACCACTATAAATTTTAAGCTTCGTTCGAATAAATTATTGGGCTTATACACAAATCCGAGGTAAACAAGAATAACTCCTATTAAGGGTCCTAAAACGAAAGGTTGAGTGAACAAATATTCCAACGTATTGAATACTGTAAAGGCTTGGCCACTCCGCAGGTGGTACTTTATAGATACAAAATCGTGTGCGTATTGCCATAGCACGTGCGGTAAAAACAAAAGGGTAGATAAAACCGCAATTATCCAAAATGATTTCTTCTTTAGAAGATCAAGATTAGACACGACAGTAAATCCGACCACCAACATACCATGATATTTACTTAGTAGTAGCAGACAAATAACTACGGACAATAAAATGATAATCACCCAGGAGGAAGGATTACGAAGGTAGTAATTGTAAAGGTGAAGATAGACAATTAAAAAAAATAGAAGTGGAAAATCAGGTATAGCAAACATACCCCCGCCAAATGCCAGCCCAATAGGAAGAATAGCAATTGATAAAACAATGCAATAAAACAATTTGAGATTAGCGGGTTTGATCAATTTCTCAGTAAGATAGATTGTGAGAGTGATTAATAGAACAAAGAAAAACCTGACTCCAAGTTCGTTCGGAAAAAGAAAATAACCTGCTTTAATTAGCAAGGCCGTTACCGGTGGGTGGTCAAAATATCCCCATGCAAGATCTTCGGAGAATAGCCAGTAATAAGCCTCATCGCCAACTAGATCGGAATAGCGGGCTTGAAGAACCAAGGTCAGAAACCAAATAGTGTAAAATAAAACTCGAACCCTTTTATCAGACATAAGTAACCCGAATATAATCCATTCGATCTTAACATTACTGTAAAACTGATTATCGACCTACTTCCACCATGGAAGTGGAAGCTTAATGTCTGCCACGGAATCAACAACCATTTTCGGTTTGAATATAAAACCCGGAAGTTACTCACTTTTCGTAATGCCCCAATGCACTAAATTAGATTGTATCCCATTTGTATCCTTCTTTGAATCTCTGTGGTCATCTTATCGCCGATAACCGTGGTTTCTGAGGTGAGGATCCACTCCGCTTACATTCGATGCAAATGTGGATAAAGCGAACCTTCACTTAACTAAATTTCACAGATTTTCAGGTCTTTTACTTTTTGGGTTGTTTCATAGCCAGCCATACATGCGACCATGGTCATACAGAACTTTGAGAATGATGGTTTGAAGAGTGTCTTTTATTAACTCCTTTTATGCCATAATTGCCTTGAGGTTAGATACATTGAAGTTTGATGTATTGTAAAGACGCAAACAAGATTGAAAAGGCTTCCTGTGAGGCATTATTTTTACATTATAATGAGGAGATTGTCCTGGTAATCCTTGTCAGATGAATTGTGAGTCTAAAATGTTACAGCAGAGGATAGTAAAAATGATTTCGTTCCTTAAATAAATAGCAGGTAATTAAATGTATCATAGGTTATCACCAATGAGCGAATTTGATGAAAAAGCAGCTACCTGGGACGACGATCCTTCCAGGGTAAAAAGAGCAGAAGATATTGTAGTAAGATTAAAATCAACAATTGATCTCAGTCAGGTGAAAAGTGCCATGGAATACGGAAGCGGCACGGGGCTGATGAGTTTTGTCCTCAAAGAGGATATCCGGGAAATAATACTGATGGATGATTCGGTCAAAATGACAAAGGTAGCGCGGCAAAAAATTACAGATTAGAAAGTTATAAATCTGAAACCTGTTCATGGAGATTTGTTGAAAGGACCGCTGCCGGATGAAAGATTTGATCTCATTTTTATCATGCTGACCCTGCACCATATTGGTGATGTTGAGGAGTTGTTCCGGAAATTCCGCAGGTTGCTGACTTCGCATGGTAAACTTGCGATCATTGATCTTGAAAAAGAAAATGGTTCGTTTCATGACGGTCCATTTCAAAGTCATAAGGGATTTGACCGGGCTGATATGTAAGGTAACCTAAGAAAAGCCGGATTTGAGCCCGTCCATTATGAAGTATGTTATCAGATTGAAAAGAAAACAACAAATGAAGTCAGGAAATATCCGGTGTTTTTATTGGTGGGAAACATTGTTTAAAAATACCAGCATTTAATCTCTCTTTCCCATCGTCACAGATGCCGCCAGTTTCACTGCTTCATACGCATTAACAATACCCCCTGTTGCGGACAGATCACCGAATTTCGTAGTTTCGGCTTCCTTATCATGATCCACTGGTTTGTTAACCTCCAGATCTTTGAAGTCAACGGCTGATTGCAGGATAATATCCCTGACCTCTGTGGAGGTAAGATTCGGGAAGTAAGACATTAACATTGCCGCCACTCCTGCAGTTACAGGACATGCAAAGCTTGTTCCATCCACGCTATCATATTCATTGTCCGGCGAAGTAGTATGGATGGCAACACCCGGGGCAAAAACATCCACCATTTTTTTACCGTAATTTGAAAAGGTCGCCACGAAATTGTCTTCCTTTTCCCAGGATGATGCGCCTATTTCAAGCCATCCTTTTGCGTATTTTTTTGTGTCGCTATAATATTTTGTGGGAAAATTGCTGGTAACATCTACATCCTTGCTGTCGTTGCCCGAAGCATGGATCATGAGTACGCCTTTGGAATCGGCATAGGCAATGGCCTTATCTACAGCTTCTTTGCGCGGAGAAAATCGTTTTCCAAAACTCATATTAATGATGTCTGCCCCGTTGTCGACCGCGTAGATAATAGCATTGGCTACATCCTTATCACGCTCGTCTCCATCAGGGACGGCTCGTAAGACCATGATTTTTACATTGTCAGCAATTCCATTAATACCGATACCGTTGTTTCTTTGTGCGGCGATCACGCCTGCCACCTGAGTACCGTGAGAAGCGAATCCACTTACATTGTTGTCACCGTAAAACTTCTGATATACATCTTCGAAATCATCACCTACCAGGTGACGCGGATCAAAATCAACGTTATATCCGTACTCAACGATTACCCGGAAATGCTCCCGCTGTTTAAATAGCAACTCTTCCGTAACATTCATTTCAAATCCATATTTCAGGATATCGCGTGCTCCTGCCACTTTACGATCAGGTGAATTCAGGCTGTTTAAGTCTTCTAAAGTAATTTCTTTGGTATCCAGATAGGCCCTGATAAGGCGCAGGGCTTTTGTATAAACCTGGTAAAAGTTATCTATCATGGCATACTGTTCTCTGTTTTTTGCTAACTGATTATCCAGTTCACGCTTAAGCTTCTCATACAATTCATATTCCTGCCGTTCGCCTCTTGATATTTCTTCAGCAGTCTTATCGCCAAATATTTTATGGTATTTTACAAAAAGACGTGTAACCTCATAGGTGTCTTCCTTAACCGGTCCAAGAAAATTCCAGCCGTTGACATCATCCACATATCCGTTTTTATCGTCATCAATGCCGTTTCCCGGCACTTCGTCTTCATTTACCCAAATGGAGCCCTGAAGGTCTTCATGATCTACATCGACGCCGGAATCGATAACGGCTACGATTACTGTTTCCGATTCTTTCCCCTCCAACAGCGCATATGCTTCGGCCGTACTTACACCATTGTACATCTGCTTTGTGCGGTCATAATTATGCCAGCCTTCAGGAGCGTATTTCTGCTCATCAGAACTTTCCTGGGCAATAAGAAAATTGACAGCAAACAGGAATAACAGCACAAGGTTACGCGTTAGAAACGGGGTTTTCATTTTCATTTACAATTGGATCGGATCAAAATATTTCAGATGATATCCGGTAAAGGAGGATAAAGATAGAAAATTTATAAGCGTGTAAGAATGAAGTAATGTATATTTATTGAACTATTAATACAGGATAACGTTATCCCCGTATAAAATTCAATTAAAATGTACGCTTTTATTTTTATTCTTTACAACACATTAACCGTATTTGCACATCCGGGCTATGAGAATCCGGCAGGGCTTTCGGTCGGAGATTTTGCCCCTGATTTTAAGGCTGAAGACCAGTTTGGCAAGATCATTTCACTTAAAGAGTCGTTAAAATCCGGAAAAGTTATACTAACCTTTTACCGGGGTGCATGGTGCCGTTATTGCATGGAGCAATTCAGGAACTATCAGGACTCCCTGTTTCTCATAGAGGGAAAAGGCGCAACCCTGATAGCCATTACGCCTGAGCATGAAGACGGAGTACAGAAGACCACATCGGTCTCGAAAGCAACATTCAGTATTCTTCATGATGAAAAACTGCAGATAATGCTTGCCTACCACGTCATATCTAAAGAAAAGTACGATGAATTTATAAGGGGTTATGAAGAAACAGGTGTTGACAATCAGCACAAATATCTGCCGGTACCTGCTACGTATATTATAAATCAGGATCAAAAGATTGTATTTAAATACTTTGATCCTAATTACAGGGTACGGGTGCCCATCGATAAACTATTGGAAAACCTATAAACAGTCCAGGACTCCCGAAACCCTACCGTCATTACCCGGCTTGACCGGGTAATCCCCCTAACGACTCACTGGTTTCAATTTATACATTCGTATTTTAAACGAGGAGATTATCCGATATCACTTTGCGATTCGGATAATGACGTTTTATGGCAGGGGGAGATTACCCACCTTCACTTCGTTACGTTGGGCGCAGCCTGATATCGCTCACACGATTCGGGTAATGACGATCTATCTATGGTTCATGTGGTTCAAACACGTATTTTTAGAAAAGTGCGGGGAAACAGAACCTGTAATCCGTTTATGTAACGGGCTTAAATTCTTCCATCCCAGGTTCTGTGGCTTTATAAAAGCAAGGTTGGATGATATTTCTCATTTCAAGATAATCACGGTATTTTCCGGAGTACTTCACCCGGTTGTCAATGGTTTCCTGAAAATTGCCATTCAGACCGATTATCAACTCGCAGCATTCGCGAAGGCCATTATCACCACCATTATGGCCTGACATATATTCGCAGCCTTGTTTTTCTAAAATATAGTCTATCAGAAGCGGATGGGCTTTGTTTCGGATAAAAAACCGTACCCCAACCTTTTCGGCAAGAGATAAATCAAGAATATCGTCGAACACAAATGCACAGTCTTCGGGTTGCAAGGCATATTTGTCTTTAAGTACCGGGAGAATTTCCACCTTATTCTTAACACCAAAAAAAGCACCGTCAAAGTGCTCTCGCTCAACCAGCCTTATAGCTGACGGGTTGGTTTCGCCGGTTACAACAAACACTTTCGGGTTAAACCCATATGACAAGTAAACAGAAAACCGCAGCATATTGATGCCCATGGCATTTCCTTCGGAAAATCCGCTGGAAGCCTGGTGGTCCTTTCGGCCATCATTAAACACACCGTCCCAGTCAAAGAGAAAAGCCTTTATTGTTTCCAGTTTCTGTCTGATAGCGATTGGTGGTTCGTTGAATTCACCACCGGCATCGGTAAATATAGTTTCCAGGTCGTTCAAGCTAAGAGATCGTTAATTTAAGTCCTGGATATCAAGTATTCCTACTACTTCATCACCATTCAGGACGATAATATTATCCACACTTTTCTCATGAAAAATCGCAGAGGCTTCATGTAAAAGCGCTTCTCCGTCGATGGTTACCGGAGTTTTATATTTCAGATCCGACATTTTCTTCTGCAGGCCATCTTTCCCTTCCTTTTCCATCAGTCTTCTCAGGTCGCCATCGGTAAAAACACCTTCCAGCTTTTCTGAGCCATTCATCACACTTACACAACCGTAGCCCGATTCGGTCATCTTCACCAATGCATCGGTAAGCGAATCGTCCATAGAAACCATCGGGTTGGATTTACCCATAATATCCCTGACTTTTACGGTCATCATGCGGGTATGTTCGTAAAACTGCTCGGTACCGATCGAAGTAAAAGCATTCTCTGTAAGCATTTTCATTACCTTCCAGGGTATGGTACAAACATGGGCGCCTATATTAATGGCGTTTCTTACATGCTCCGGATGACGTACCGATGAAAACATGACTTTGGCATCGTAGCCATAAACTTCCACTGCATTTACGATCTGTTCTACAACATCCAGCGCATCGTGCCCCTGATCCTGCAATCTTCCTACCAGCGGGCAAACGTAGTTGGCGCCTGCTTCCAGCGCCATGTAAGCTTGCTGAAGGGTATAAATCAGGTGTACATTCACCAGAATACCTTTATTACGAAGCCTTTTACATGCCTTTACACCTTCAATGGAGATGGGGATTTTAAATACGGTTTTCTCTTTATCCAGGCCCAGAGCCAGTTGCCGGTGCGCTTCGTTCACAATTTCATCTGCAGCTTTGCCAAGGGCTTCAATCTGAAGCACAGGCACCATGTCCGAAAGCTTCAGGATAAGGCCGTCGATGTCGGTTACGCCATGCCTGTGCATAAAAGTGGGCGTTGTGGTCAGACCTTTCAGAAAGCCAAGTTCAAAGGCTTCTTTGATCTCTTTCAGGTCGGCAGAATCGAGGTATAATTCCATAAATAAGTGGATTCCAGGGTTATTAGTCTAAAATCAATCTTCAGTTTCTGTATGTTACTTCCAGGTTGTGTATTTCGATGATCGGTTTCAGAAACGCTTCAAGGTCGTACACGCAAAGTTGGCTGGCGGCATCGCAAAGCGCTTTTTCGGGCTCGGGATGGGTTTCAATAAATACCCCGTCCACGCCTGCGGCCACACCGGCACGCGATAAAACCGGCAGGAATTCCTTCGCTCCTCCGCCGGGGTCAGCGCTTGGAATACCATATTTACGGATGGAGTGGGTAATGTCGAACACCACCGGATATCCGATCTGATTCAGATGGTGAAAACTTCGCGGGTCCACCACCAGATCGTTGTAACCGAAAGTATAACCTCTTTCCGTAAGGATAATACGGTCATTTCCGGAAGCTTTAACTTTTGCCACCGGCTTTGCCATATTTTCAGGTGCAAGAAACTGCCCGTGTTTCAGGTTGATCACTTTTCCGGTCTTTGCCGCTTCTACTACCAGGGTAGTCTGCATTGCAAGATATGCCGGTATCTGCAGCACGTCAAGTACTTCTGCTGCCGCCTGCACCTGTGACGGGTAATGAATGTCGGATAAAACCGGGAACCCGAATTGCTCTTTTATTTTCTGAAGCATTTTCAGCCCTTCGTCCAGCCCTGGCCCCTGATAATAGTCCACGGTGCTCCGGTTATCTTTTTGAAAAGATGATTTATAAATTACAGGTATGTCAAGCCTTTCGGATACCTCTTTAAGCATTTCGGCAGTCTTCATCATGATGCTTTCTTCTTCAATCACACACGGACCGGAAATCAGAAACAGCCGGTCGCTTCCACATGCTATCCCTCCAACATCAACAATTTGCTTTTCCATCTATAACGAGGCTATTGAAAAATTTGTGCAAAGTTAACCTACATAGGGTGGATACCAAGAATTTAAGGCCGATTATGTAATAAGTAAACTATAGAATAAAACCTGAAATGTACGTCTGCCGGAGGTATAACAAAGGATTTTTTTTTGAAAAAACCGGCTATTTATGAATCCTGGAAAGTGTTTTTAATTTTGCTGATGTTCATTACCATAGCTGCACCCGTGGCTGATCCAATCGGCTGATGACTTGTAATGATTTCCGTATCAGCTAACTGGATTTTTAGTAACTCTAAAAATACCTCATTATTTACAAATCCGCCATCGACAAATAATTTTCTGATTTTTCCGGTTCCCAAAGCAAGCCGGATACGTTGTATCTGGATATCCGTCAACGCGATCATTAACTGATGATAGGCTTCCTCAAAGGAATGGAATACACTGAAATCTGTTTTGGCATCGGATTGAGATTTGATACCTGATAAGTTCAGGCTTTTCCACTTGAAATTTCTGTAGGAGGTATTCGTACATTCTGAATAGATCTTGTAGTCAAAACGTATTTGTTTATGGTAATCTTCCGGTTTGCTAAAGAAGTTGGTCATGTCCCTGACCTGAAGCTGATACTCGTTGCCTAAAAAAAGCCGGGCTACTTTTACAGGCCTGCCGTCATGCCGTATAAAATATAAACAATCCTGCTGCAACTCCTCAGGTGTTAGCGGATCTTTGCTAAACGGGTAGAGCGCAATACTCCAGGTACCTGTAGAAAGCAGGAGGAATGACGCATCTTGCTGCATCATGTAGGGTACCAGATTGGCCGATGTGTCGTTGATACCGATCCCCACCTCAAGCGGATATCCATTCCAATTGATTTTGCATGACGTTGAGGCGGACCTCACCTCTGGAAGGAGGGGAGTTATACCTTCCTTTTGTACCCAGTTATGGTATGTATTACGCTTAAAATCCCATAATCCTGTGTGACACCCGACCGTAGTGAATTCTCCATTCAATCTACCGGTAAATAAGAAGGCAAAATATTGCGGTAAATGAAGCGTACGATGAATTTGTGCAAATACCTGTGATTTATTATGCTTCAGCCAATATAATTGCAAACCTGAATTCAGCATTCCCAGGGCCGGGCTGGCTGTTTCCATACAAAAAACAGCTTCACCTCCGTTTTGATTCATAAACTGCTGCTGTAGTTCTGGCGGATATGGCTTTAAATAATTATATAGCGAAGTAGCAGGCTTGCCCGCTTCGTCAAGATTTACGATGGTGGCACCGTAGGTTGAAAAATTAAGCCTCGTAATCTGATAAGCAGGATTTGACATTGCTTTTTTAAAAGTATCGATCACCCATTCCTCCATTGTTGCCAAATCATCACACGGATAGCCGTCGTCATCCTTGATTTCTGAAACAGTGATTTGCTCCTGGTGAATGGGCTGGAAATGTTCATCAAAAAGGATGAACTTTTTATTTGTCTTGCCTATATCAAATACAGCAGTTATTTGCATATATCCTCATTCAACTATAATCCGGAAGCTATGGATTTCATGCCGCGTTCTTTAATTAAATGCCCCCGGGTATCTGCTTCCCGGTATAAATCAAGGGGCGAAATGGATCCGCCTGCCCGAAGCCGGGCTTCCCGGATGATGGGTCGGACATCCGTGCGAAAGGCATCCTGCAGGATTTGTTGGCATACGACCACATTGTATTCCTGCTGTGCGCTTTCAAGCTCCGCATGGTTTATAAGCATTGCCTGCACATAGGCAATCCGGATGCCTTCAAGGGATTGAATCAAATCTTCCAGCGGGTCTTTCAGGTTGTGGCTGGCATCGATCATCCACGCCGGCGGTGGGTATGAACCGTTGCTTTTGTCAATACCAGCTACCAGCTCATTAAAAATAAGAAAAAGCTGGTAGGGCCTGATGCTGCCCACCGTCAGATCATCATCACCATATTTGGAATCATTAAAGTGGAACCCTCCTAATTTTCCCTTCATCAAGAGCGTTGCAACGATTTGCTCGATGTTAGTGTTAGGCAGGTGATGCCCCAGATCCACCAGGCAACTGGCCTTTTCGCCACAACCTTCTGCAAGCAGCAATGAAGTTCCCCAGTCAGGTATCACCATCGAATAAAAATTGGGCTCATAAGGTTTGTATTCTATAAGCATCCTCCAGTCATCCGGCAATGCCGCGTGTATTTCCTGAAGCGAGGCTTGCACATGCTGCAATGCAATCCTGAAATTGGCCTGACCCGGAAAGGAAGCCCCATCCGCCAACCAGACAGTGATCGACGTTGACCCCAACGCCTTTCCGTATTCAATCACCTTTAGGTTATGCGTGATAGCCTGCCGGCGGACACGCTCATCCACGTGGCTGAGTGAGCCGAATTTATAGGAATACTCCTGATCCGCCTGATCCTGGAATGTGTTTGAATTTACCGCATCAAACACAATGTCGTATGTAGCTGCTAATTCTTTGATGGCCTCGGTATCCTCCGGAATATCCCAGGGAATGTGTAAAGAAATAGCGCCAGCCGCTTTTGTTAATGCGTGAATAATCCCCACATCGTTGATTTTATCTGCCAGGGTGGATGGCTCGCCTCCAATGGAAAACCTTCCGAACCGTGTGGCCCCTGCTCCCAATGCCCAGCTTGGAATGGCAATCTGAAAATCAATGAGCTTTTGAATTATCTGTTCTGTGTTCACATTCTTTTTTTCAAGCTGTGACCCGAGAAAAGAAAATTGCTCCCTGTGGCTTTCCAGCTCCTTTTCGTTGTGTGCGGCTATTACGGATTTCTCTATTCTCATAATTGAAATGGGTTTATTGGCAGGAGTTCCTGCCTGCAATCACTATAAACCTACAACACACAAAGCGAATACACATTGCATTAAAATTACCTTGCAAACGCTGCCGGAATTCCTCCGTCGACGTTAATTATATTGCCTGTACTCTTTTTAAGCTCCGACAACACGGCAAATACACCACTGGCAATATCTTCCGGATAAATAATTGCCTGAAGCAGGTTTCGCTTTGCATAGTATGCAGGTAGTTCATCAACCGAAATATCATAAGCTTTTGCGCGCTCCTCGGCCCATTCACCTTCCCATATCTTACTACCCACAATCACGCCGTCAGGATTTATCACATTTACTCTTATCCTGTCCGGTCCCAACTCAGCTGCCATAAGCCGGCTCATATGCATCTGTGCTGCTTTTGCCGTACCATATCCGACATTTTTGGGTCCGGCAACCAGTGCGTTTTTGCTTACGATATTTACAATATCGCCTCCAAATCCTTGTTTCCGCATTATTTCTACTCCCTTCTGAGCTAACAGAAATTGACCTTTTGACAGTACATTCATGAGCAGATCCCAGTCTTCGAGTGAGGTATCCGCAATGGATTTTGATATGGCCAGACCTGCGGAGTGAATAAGTATATCCACTCCACCAAAGTAAAGCATGGCTTTATCCAGTGCATCGGCAACAGCTTCAGGGTCGGTTACATCACATACAACATAGGTGGAATTGTCCTTGTTAAAATCAGGGATTGCTTCTTTCAGCCGCTCCTCTGATATATCAGAAAGGATTACACAAGCTCCTTCTTCAACTAATTTGCCTGCAATGGCTTTGCCGATACCGCCTCCAGCTCCTGTAATAAATGCAACCCGGCCTGTTAGCGGTTTTTCGGGTGGCATCCGCTTCAACTTTGCTTCTTCCAACGCCCAGTATTCTATATTAAAAGCCTCCTGCCTGGACATTGCAATATATTCTGAAATGGCTTCGGCTCCCCGCATCACGTTGATGGCATTTATATAAAATTCACTCGCTAAACGTGCAGTTTTCTTGTTTTTTGCAAATGTGAACATTCCTACCCCAGGATATAAAATCACAACAGGGCTGGGGTTACGCATTGGTGGACTATCATGGTGCCGGCACGATACGTAATATTTTTTATAAGCCATTTGATAAGCTTCAAACTGGGGCGCCAGTTTCGATTTAACTTTTTTGTAATCGCCAATATCTGCATCAGAGGCAAAATCCAGCACAAGTGGCTGTATCTTGGTTCGCAGGAAATGATCGGGACAGGATGTTCCCAGTTTCGCCAGTTTTTGGAGGTCATTGCTGCTGATAAACTCCAGAGCCGTTGCAGCATCGGTGTAGTGTCCCACCATCATTACCTCGCCTGAGCACAGGCCCCTGATAAGAGGTGCAATAGCTGAGGCCTGTTTTCTTCGTGCTTTTTTATCCAGCCTTTTGAGCCGCAGATCAGTTCCGCCAAAAACAACCTTGGTTTTTTCAATATAAGATAGAATATATTGCGATGCTGTCTCTATAACCTCAAGACTATTTATATAGCAATCATAGGAGGTATCTCCCCAGGTAAACAAACCGTGTCCGCCAAGCACAATTCCCCTGCTATCCGGATTTTCAGTAATATATTGTGCCATCTTCAAACCCAGGTCAAAACCCGGTCGCTGCCAGGGCAACCACCCCATAGCATCGCCCCAGAGTTCTTTCGTAATGGCTTCACCGTCTTTTGAGGCGGCAATGGCAATGAGGGCATCAGGGTGCAGGTGATCAATATGCTTAAATGGTAAAAATCCATGCAGCGGCGTATCAATAGAAGGCGCCTTGCTCTCCGGATCATAGATGCAGTGATATAATAATTGCACCATTTCATCTTCAAATTCCAGTCCGCGATACCTGTTTTTTAATGATCGCATGCGTTCTACATATAATCCTGCAATTCCTTTACGCGTCAATGTTCCCAGATCACCTCCCGAGCCTTTCACCCACATGACCTCGGTATCCTCACCTGTCAGCGGATGCTTCTCTGTGGTTTTACAACTTGTGTTGCCTCCGCCAAAATTTGTTATTCGCAAGTCTGCTCCGAGAATATTGGAACGATACAGGAATAACGCTACTTCGTTGTCGTCAAGTCCGGCAGCTTTCGACTCATCCCACAAGTAGTTAACATGTTTGAATGGCTTTATTTCATCCATTTGTCTGTACATTTTATATATGAAAACGTAGTATCATTATGATTACACTTTTCTTTTGAATGCAAAAGGGGCACATACGAACCAGATGACCGTACCCAATAACATCAGTGTTTTATTCATGTCTAAATTAATTACTCCGCTCCAGACAAGCAGTGCAGGTATTAAAGTTAATCCAAAACCAATCCAGGCCCCTGTTTTAAGTAAAATTTTCATACAATTTTCTTTTGATAATAGCTGGAGATCAGAATAAACAGCAACCCGCATGTAAGCCACGCGGGCACCGTCAGAAATGGAAGGAATATTCCCTGCGTGACCGAAAGTGTGTAAAATATACCTACACTCATTACCCAGGCCAGGAATACGGCCATATTGAAGTGGATACCAGCTTTCTCTGCGTAGTTACTTACGATTCGAAACCGCCCGGACAGGTACATATCAAAAACGATTACCGCACCAATAGGTGCAAGAATGAATCCGTACAAGGCAACAAAAGCCAGTAATTTCATGGCAAATGCAGGAAACAGGCCGGCAACGGTTGCCAGTGCACCGGTAAATAACGTTACCCTATAGGTTGAGGCCCGGGGAATTATAGCCTGAAATGCCAACCCCGCCCGATAGATGGTCGGATTAGCGGTGGTCCATCCTGCTACAACCACGCAAATCAGGCCGGCAATACCCACTGCATCAAAAGCCATAGGCCCGGGCGCTACGGGTGGCGCTTCACCGTTTGCAAGAAATTGTGCGGCTTCAGGCGTCTTCAGGTATAGTACATAGAGTAATGCTGCGCAAATCCAGGCTATATAGTGTCCTACATACATACCTGCAGCGGTCATCCATCCTGCATCCGGATGCCGGGCATAGCGAAAAACCGTAAGATCAGACATTCCGATATGCATTGCAGCATTAACCAACCACGACCAGAATACCACATGCCAGAAGGTGTATTTGATCTGCCCGCCCATGGGCTCGGTTCCTTCACCCCAGATGGCCCAGAAGTCCTGAAAAGAATGTACATCCAGCCGGGCTAATGCTACGATGCCACATGCAACAAAAACCAAAACCATCCAGGGAGATGCAATATTGGCAAACCTTGATACCAGGTTGTATCCGCGCGCGGCTACATACGAAATCACCGCACCAACAGCCATTACCACCAGTATCCAGGTTATGCTGGATGGATACATGTCAGACAATGCAGGCATATTCATGTCAAACGGCACGCCTACCGCAGTTGCCGCTACCGTAATCATGGCGCCGGCAAGAAAACAAAAGAGTAGCCCATTGGCTACATTGTAAACGATTACCAGGTTCTTACCACAAATCTTTTCCAGTTGATAGTAAAGGGTAAGCCTGGCGTTAGTGGCAACGGGTGCTGTTAAAAACCGCCAGCTTATAACCGCCAGAAAGTTTCCTATGAGTAATCCTACTATTAAATCAAAAGCGCTTACCCCTGCTGTCAGAAAAAGGGGGCCGATCATAAATTCTGTCCCGGCGGTATGCTCTCCCGCGTACATTCCAAGAAAACTACGCCAGCTTTTCTGGTGACTTTCCGGAACAGGTTCCTGCTCAAATTCATGTTGAGCCCTGTGCGTGATTGCTTCTTCCGGCATATTCAGAAAACGAATGAGGTAATTGCAGCGGCTAAAGTTAGAAAAACCTGATCATTCGGAAGGTAATTTTTTAGCAAGAACCTCATCAAGCCACTTTTCAGCTTCCGTAGGATTTTTAAATACCCTGGCCTTTATTCCCAAATCACAGAGCATATCATAAAGGAGTTCGGTTAAGTGACTGGTAATTAAATCGTCAGAAACAATAATAACTTTGCAACAAAGCCCGTGGACTAACATAAACGGATAATAAACCTTCTGCAGATATTCGAATAATTTTAAAAAGGAGCCCATGAGATACCGAATATCCAGGTAAATTCCATATACGGTCTTATCTTCTAAAAAATCAAGGGCAGCCCGAAGCTGTACTTCAGTGATCTTCCTGTTCATAATACCGGAATATATATAACTGATAACTCTATTATCAGGATCATAATAGGTTTCAGAGATTTTGTTTTTATATATCAATTCGCGATTCATCCGGGTATCAGGAAAGCTGAAATTGTCGATTCCTTAAGTTATTAATAAAATATCAGAGGAGGAAAATATTTATTGTAAATTCTTCAAAATCATCAGATTATAATATAACTTGGTTGTGTCTTCAAATTGAATTAATAACAGGTATAACATGAATCAATTATCAATCGTACTTGCGTTTTGTTTAACGTTGTTGGGTTCAGGATTCCTGAATGCTCAAAATCTCATAATTAAAAATCTTCGTTGCGAATATAAAACCAATCCAATTGGCATAGATGAATTAACTCCCCGGCTGAAATGGGAAATACAATCATCGGTCAGAGATGTCATGCAAACCGCTTATCAGATCCGGATTGCTGTAAACAAAGCAGATCTTTTAGACGGAATAAACCTGATCTGGGACCCGGGGAAATTAGATTCTGATCAATCGGTTCATGTTAAATATAAAGGTGAATCGCTGCAGTCCAGGCAACGATGTTACTGGCAGGTGAAAGTATGGGATAACCACGGAAACATTTCTGACTGGAGTGAGCCAAACTATTGGGAAATGGGATTACTGTCGCCTGCTGAATGGAAGGCAAAATGGATCCGGTCATCCCTGGAAGAAGATGTTTCCAAATCACAGCCAGCAAACCTGCTGCGAAAAGATTTTAAAACCGGGAGGACTGTTCGCTCCGCAAGGCTTTACATCACCTCCCTGGGACTTTATGAGGTACTGATAAACGGGAACAAAGCAGGGAATCAGCTATTTACACCCGGCTGGACAAGTTACCATAACCGGCTGCAATATCAGACATATGATGTCACGGATCTGCTTCGTGAAGGGGAAAACAGTATTGGGGTTACCCTCGGAGATGGCTGGTATCGTGGTCATATCGGCTGGTCTTCACAGCGTAATTTCTATGGCGACAAACTGGCGATGCTGTTTCAGCTTGAGATCACCTATGATAACGGCTCAAAGGAAACGATCATTTCTGACGATTCATGGAAGGCTTCCACGGGTCCGGTATTGGCCTCCGACATATACAACGGCGAGATATACGATGCACGCCTGGAACAGGCCGGATGGACCCTGCCCGGATTCAATGATAAAAGCTGGGAAGACGTAATTTTAATGGACCATCCCAAAGATATTTTAATTGCCCCTGCAGGCCCTCCGGTACGCCGGATACAGGAATTACCGACTGTCCGAATTTTTAAAACCCCAAGAGGAGAAACCGTTTACGATTTTGGACAAAATATGGTAGGCCGGATCCGGCTTAAAGTAAACGGGGAAGCCGGAAAAACCATAATCCTCCACCATGCTGAAGTTCTGGACAAGGCAGGTAATTTTTATACCGAAAATCTCAGAGGGGCACAGGCAAGAGTCATTTATACTCTGAAAGGAAACGGAACAGAAATCTATGAACCACTTTTTACATTCAGCGGGTTCCGTTATGTAAAAGTTGAGGGAATTGAAAACCCTGCAAAGGACCATCTCACAAGCATCGTCATTCATTCCGACATGAAGCCGACAGGTGATTTTTCCTGCTCAGATTCGCTCATCAATCAATTGCAGCATAATATCCGTTGGGGGCAAAAAGGTAACTTCCTGGATGTTCCTACCGATTGCCCGCAGCGGGATGAACGAATGGGGTGGACTGGCGATGCGCAGGCCTTTGCATCTACGGCGGCTTTCAATATGGACGTTGCGGCGTTTTTTACCAAATGGCTGCAGGACCTGGAAGCCGACCAAAACGAAGCGGGAATGGTGCCCTACGTGATCCCCAATGTGCTTCAACCCACTGCAGGAGGATCAGCAGGATGGGCCGATGCAGCCACAATCATACCGTGGAATATGTACTTGGCATATGGCGATAAACGAATACTCGAGCGCCAGTACAACAGCATGAAAGCATGGGTAAAATACATGGAAGATAAAGCAGGAGAGGACGGTCTTTGGAATACCGGATTCCACTTCGGCGACTGGTTGTTCTATAGCAAGAACGATGACAGAGATGGAATTTCAGCTATCACCGATAAATACCTGATCGCACAGGCATTTTTTATAAATTCGGCAGAGTTGCTCTTTAAAACAGCAAAAGTGTTGATCCGGAATGAAGACGCAACATACTATGCAGATCTCGTGAAAAATCTGAAAGAGATGTTTCACAAAGAGTATCTTACCCCAAACGGAAGATTGGTTTCGAGTACTCAAACCGCTTATGTACTGGCCCTTCAGTTTGGCTTACTGCCGGAAGCTATGCGCGAACAAGCTGCCGGGCGGCTGGTAAAAAATATAGAACGGTACGATAATCATATCACAACCGGCTTTCTGGGCACACCTTATATTTGTGATGTGCTCACACAATTCGGCTACATTGACAAAGCATATACACTTTTGGAGCAGAAAACCTATCCCTCGTGGCTTTACCCGGTCACAATGGGGGCCACCACCATCTGGGAACGATGGGATGGTGTTAAGCCAGACAGCACATTTCAGAATGCCGGCATGAATTCCTTCAATCATTACGCATATGGAGCTATTGGTCACTGGATGTACACCACCGTTGCCGGTATCAATCCGGATGAAAAGCAGCCGGGGTATAAACATATTATCATCACGCCGCAACCGGGAGGCACGTTAACCTACGCAAAGGCGACCTATCATTCAATGTATGGAAATATAAAATCCGGATGGAAACTTGATGAGCGATCAATGCAAGTCGATGTGGAGGTGCCCCCAAATACAACGGCTACTGTTTATCTGCCGCAAGCCAAACAGGAGGAAGTACAGGAATCGGGTCACACGTTATCTGGTGATTTAAATGGTATTCATACAATTCAGCAACTGAATAACAGGGTAAAAATCGAAATAGGTTCGGGTGTGTATTCTTTCTCTTATCCCATATCAAAATAAAAAAGTGTTCTACCAACACTAATCCTTGGCTTTCCGATGATCGCGTTGACCTTTTTTAATGGACAATTTCACTGTTAAAAATTACTATGTAGTTTTGGACATCTCCAAAAAAAGATGAAATACGACGTATTGATCATTGGCGCAGGCCCTATTGGGCTTGCATGCGGCATTGAAGCAAAAAAAGCAGGACTACGCTACCTGATTATTGACAAAGGTTGCCTGGTAAATTCCATTTACAACTATCCGTTCAATATGACTTTTTTTTCCACTTCGGAGAAACTGGAGATCGGGGAGGTCCCGTTTATTTCACATGGAAGCAAGCCCAACCGGTTTGAAGCGCTGGAATATTACCGCAGGGTGACCTCTTCCTGGAAACTAGGTGTAAATCTTTATGAAAATGTGAATAAGGTAAGTCCCAAACCAGATAATAACGGGTTTTTGATTGATACTTCAAAAAGCAAATATGAGGTCAGGGCCATCATACTTGCCACAGGATTTTACGATTACCCATATATGCTTAATGTGCCCGGAGAAGAACTACCGAAAGTAAAACACTATTACGACGAGCCACATCCGTATTTCAGGCAAAAGATCGTGGTGATTGGTGCCGCAAACTCTGCAGTGGATGTGGCGCTGGAAACATGGCGGAAGGGAGCCGACGTGATCATGGTAGTACGTGAACCTGCCTTGCTCGACAGCGTAAAATACTGGGTGAAGCCCGACATTGAAAACCGGATTGAAGAAGGATCGATTAAGGCATACTTCAACTCACAACTGACTGAAATCAGGGAAAACGAAGTAGATGTAATTACGCCGTCAGGAAAAATCACTCTTGAAAATGATTTTGTGCTGGCCATGACCGGTTACAAGCCTGATTTTGAGCTAATGAAATCGATGGGTGTTGAATTTGGCGAAGATGAATATCAAACTCCGGTGTACAATCCTGATACGCACGAATCCAGCGCCGAAGGTGTGTACCTGGCCGGCGTAGTCTGCGGCGGTCTTAAGACCAATAAATACGTCATTGAAAATTCAAGGCATCATGCCGGAATAATTATAAATGCACTAAAATCAGCAAAGTGAAGCTATGTCTTTCGGCAAGGCATTAAAAAGAAACACATTATTCCTGTTTTCAGCGTTGCCACACCCTGGAAATTTTTAATGTTGGATTGTCTGCTACCGCAGAAAGTGGAGTAGAACCGAACAATTTATGCAAAATACTGAATATCAATCCACTGCGTGATTTTACTAAAGACTAGTCCCCTCCATCGGAGGGGATTAGGGGTGGGTTTTTTAAAGTTGAAGCATAGATATTTTGAGTTGAGTATTAAAAAAGTACTGGATTTACCAGCATTCGTGGCTTTTAATTGCTTCTTCATTTTCTTTTGCATGCCCACCCGCCTGCCTTAGTGCCTAAGTACGGCCGGCAGGAAAGAAAATGAAGCAAAAGAAAAGGGCACCACGGTCAAAGACACACCTGCCTGCACGTAGCCGTTTCGGCAAAGGCAGGTTTCCCCGCTTAACGCACAAGCCTACCCTGCGCAAAAATGTCTTAACAGGTCAGGAAAGGTTTACAGTACGACAAGGAGCGACATTTTTGAAGGCTTGCCTACCCGCAAACCCTCAATGTGACCACACTGACCGTGCCTGCCTGCACGTAGCCGTTTCGGCAAAGGCAGGGACGACCCACCGCACATATTACAACTAATCGCCAAATCATATTATGAAAATTACTTTTAAAAAAAATTAAAGTAGCCTGTATTCGGACTTAATATTTTATGATCATCGTTGTACAAACAGTTTTTTTTCTATAAGTTGAATGCAATTGTTTAGACTTGGATATGATCTTTACTAAAATGCTCCCGAATCTGTTTTTTCATTTTGGTATAAACATGTCCAAATATGGTCCTAAAACACCCAAATGTTATAAAAATCGCACTAATTTAAGCATGGAGACCTATTTTTAAAAATGTGCGTAAAACAGGAGTAAAGTGAAGCTATGTCTTTCAGCAAGGCATTTAAAAGAAATACATTATTGGTAGCCGGGGTTATTGTGCCTGATCTCCGGGATAACGAAGCGCTGTCAGAAGCATTCTGGGAAAACTTTGTAAAACTGCTTTCAGGTTTGCCACCGGAGTCCGTAGGAAAGCTGCAATTGCTTATAAAAGTAGTTAGTTTGCTAAGTTGGATTTACAATCTTAAGCCATTTACTGCTTTGAATGCCCGGGTACGGCAAATGTATATCGACAGATTGTTTTCATTACCCGTATCAAAAATTGCAGGAGGATTAACCGGACTCAGATCCCTTATTTTCATTTCCTTTTATGGAATACCAACGGTTTGGGAAAGTATTAATTATGAAGGCCCGATTGTAAACCGTACCGGATCATGAGGGATACATCCTACGATATCATTATTGTAGGGTCGGGTGTAGGGGGTGGCACTGTTGCCGACTATTTAAGCAGAGCCGGCTCCGGGCTACGCATTGCCATTATCGAATCAGGGCCATTCCGAAAAAAGGAGCACTTCAATCAGCGTGAAATTGACATGACTGCCCTGTACTACAACAGAGGAGCCGTTCTGTCAGAAAACATGGAAATTGGAGTGGCGGCAGCCAATACGGTTGGGGGAAGTTCAGCTGTATATACAGGCGTGTCGTTTCGGCCGCCCGAAAGTGTCCTTAATCGCTGGCGAAGAGAGTTCGGTATGGAATTTCTGACTGCTGAATACGTAAACAGATCGCTGGATGAAATTGAGGAAGACCTTAACGTGCATGAACTACCTGAAAGAGAGGATAATGAAAACAACAGGCTATTCAGGAAAGGCGCTGATGCATTGGGCATTCCCGTAAAAAGACTTAAAATTAACACAAAAGGATGTTTAAAGCAGGGATTTTGTAACCTGGGGTGCACAAGCGGAGCCAAGCAGGGTACCCTGGAAGTTCAGATTCCACGGGTGTTAAAACGAGGGGTTACCTTAATTTACAATGCTGTCGTTCGGACCGTAGAAGAAAATGCAGTAAATCTGGTCGTCCGGAAAGCGCCGGAGAACACCATTCCGAATGAGATTGAGGAGGGCGGGCATCGCCTGTATGCCCGGTATATCATCCTGGCGGCAGGCACGCTGAATACGCCTGCAATACTACTGCGATCTGCAAAAAAGCTTCATGTTTCAAATCCCAATACGGGCCGTTATCTGACGTTGCATCCGGCATTTAATATAAACGGAATTTATACAAAAACGATAACCAATTACCGCGGTTTCCCCAAAACATGGTATATCGACGCTTTTTCTGACTCCGATGGCTTTTACCTTGAAACCTCTTTCTATTTTCCGGGCGTAACGGCCAAAAATAATCCCGGATATGGATCCATGCATCGTGATATTATGAGATGTTATAGCAAGATGATGTCTATTCTCATTCTGATTCATGATGAAGCGGAGTACGGTAATCGAATCGCAACAGATCGACGGGGTAATACAGTTATTGATTATACCGTTAGTGATTCCGTTCGAAAATCAATGATCAGGGCACTACAGGAATCTACCAAAATATTATTTGCCGCAGGGTGTGAAAAAGCCCTGATACCTGGCAGTGACAAAACTCCTGTTCTGCCGGAAGATGTTCCGGATATTCATCTTCATATCGCTGAACAGTACCTTAATCTTACAAGAACCCCACTCTCAAGCGCCCATCCGCAGGGAGGCGCCCGGATGGGGACAACGCCAAAACATGCCGTAACCGATATATCAGGAAAGGTGTTTGGAACACAATCAATATATGTATCGGATGCGTCGCTGTTTCCGGGGTCGGTCAAAGTCAATCCGTATGAAACAGTAATGCTGCTGGCAAAGTGGGTAGCCGAAAATGTATTAGAAGCATGTTTACATTGATTTCTGTGAATATGCAGTGGGAATTCTGAGTCATCCACTATAACTCATCCGGCAGGAAATAGATCTCTGGAATTTTTTAACCCGGCTTCTGTGATGTATCCCGATACATACGTGTGCGACACAAGTTCAAAATAAAAGTTAATCACGTCAAGGTTTGGCGGTGCATTGGTTATTATTTCTTCCGTTGAACGAGCTGTTTCGGTTTCAGGCAATCCGTTGGAAATTTTCCGGCTGTCAATGAGCACATAAACCGGGATTTTATATAAACCGGCAGCCAGGCAGATATTTAAGGACCCGGATTTGTTCATAAACCCTGACGGATACAGTCCGTCAGCTCCCAGCAAAACCAGGCCTGATTCTTTCACGGCAAATGCACTCATAGCATCCGTAAGCAGGGTAACATTAAGGCCGGAATCAACCAGCGACCGGGCTTGAATGACGCCTTCATTGGCGGGCCCAGAGAGGGTCTGGAAAACCTGAAATGAATATCCCCGGGTATGTAATTCCTTAAGTGTTGATTTGACCGATTCGCTATGGCTGTGTACGGTAATTGGCCGCGAATCTGCCGGCAGCAGTCTCTGCATGTGGTCGGCCCATTTGTGATGTACGTTATTCCAGGTAGCCAGGTACCCTTCAATCCATTTTACTGCTACTTCAGGACTGCTGAAAGCTTCGGTTTTAATGGATTTTATAAAATGGTGTATTACTGTGAAATGAGGCCAGCGAGCGCCGGCAAGCGCAAGGTCTGCAGCCAGGGTTTCCTGCCAGCGGCTGTCAGGTTTTATAAGGTTATTGCAAAGGATATTTGCAAATTGCTTCAGAAGCGCCACCGACCCTGATGTGTTGTCGTTGAATAGTTCGGAAAAGGTTTTCATCAGCGGTTCCCCCAGCACATGTTATTATTTTATTCCGGATCTGAATTATCCAGGTATCTTTCAATACGCCATTTATTGTCTTTTTCCCATCGCCAGATTATAATGTATTTGCCGTGATGTTCCGAGGCCGATCCATCGCCATCTTTAGGTATGAGCCTGGATGTAAACGAGGCATGCTCCACCGCCCAGTCGCCCGCGCCTTTCACGTCAAGTTCATCAATACTGAATTCGTAATTATAGGTTTCAAAAAACGGACTAATCCAGTCCACAATGGCATTTTTACCGTTGAGTGCAGGCATACCAGGGGGTATCCATACAGCATCATCTGTTAAAATGGACTTCACACGATCGATATCGTTGCTGTTGACCGCATCGAGCCACTCATCCCGTTGTCGGCGTATCTCTTTAAGTTCAAGTTTCATATGCTTGGAATTAAGTTGAGTCTGAGTTGAGATAACATGAATTGCTCCCTCGGGAAAAACGTTCTGCAGTTCCGTTTATCAGGTACCGGAAATGGCTTTTACACCTGCTACAGGCAACGTATCTATTGGAAATCGTGAAGTACAATGAAAACAAACTGTTATACGTTTATTAATTCACCCAATGGGTGATAAGTTAATAAAGATTTTGTCATTATTCAATGGCTAAAATCATTTTTGAAGTTACCCCGTTTTTTAAAAAATGTGCTTTTCCACTTGCGAAAACTATCAAAACCTTGACATTGAGTGAGTTATGAATTTTTATATCAAAATTTCGGGGTAACTTCAACTAAAATCATAACTCTGCCTAAAATCAATTAAATCGATTGAATTATTCCGCTTCTTTCATTGTTCTGACTTATAAATAAAGATATATGCGGATCATCACAGCGATATTACTGATTGGTTTCATCCTCACGGTTTCCCCTGGTTTTAGCCAGACGTGCTGTTCAGGTGGTGTGCCTATTTCAACCAATCTGGGGTTGCCACCGAGCTACCAGGGCACGGCACAGTTTACGCTCACCTACGACGCCAATATACTACGAACGTTAAAAGAGGGAACCACTCTCATTGAAGATCGTGCCCGGGAACGAATTACAAGCTCGCTGATTTTAAGTGCAGGCTATTCCATTACCGATCGCATTGGTGTTGAAGCTTTAATACCGTTTGTGAGACAGGAACGAAATATTACTCAGCCGGGGGGCTTTAACGATTTTGAATCAACACAGGGTATCGGAGACCTGCTGATATTATTTAAATACAGGGTAACTTCACTGAATAGTCAAAAACACGTGCTCTCCATGGGGTTAGGGCCAAAAATGCCTACTGGCTCTTCCAGCGAGTTAAACAGCCGGGGGCTGATTCTGAATGCGGACCTTCAGCCCGGAAGCGGCGCCTGGGATATTATTTACTGGGGGAATTATATTTACCAACTTGATAGCCGGCCCACCATGTCGCTTTATTCGGTGGTTACCTACCGCCAAACCGGCACAAATACCGATTATCTGAACGGCTCTTCAACGTATAAAATAGGAGAAAATTTAAGGATACTGGCCGGCGTGTCCGATCAGTTCAGGGTTGGTTCCGTCATGTTCAGCCCTTCGCTGGGGGTAAGGTATCGCAAAGCTCAGGCAGATGAATTCAATAGTGAATTGCTACCATCCACCGGGGGTGACTGGGTATATCTTATTCCCGGGGCCGGTATCTCCATCACTCCCAACCTTACATTTGAAACAAATGTGGAGCTGCCCCTGTATGCCAATCCTACCGGTACTCAGCTTTCGCCCACATACCGGGTAAACATCGGGCTTCATTATGTGTTGCCAAAGAAAAATAAAGGCATCGAAAATCTGGTGAAGTAAGTAAGCAGGTAAACCGTGAAATAAGTAAACAGGTATTTACGAATGTTTATTGGAAAACTTGCACGGCTTCACAAGTAAAACTTGAGAAAAGCCCGGGTTTGTAGCTCACCGACAATTAAATACGAACATTTGCTTCCGGTATCAAAACCTGAATAAAACAAAAAGCGGAGCCTAAATCTTGCGACATAAACTCCGCTTTCACGATATAACAACCGTAGTTACAATACCGCGCCAAGCTACAGTTAAGAACTTCCGCCTACCCGCCCGGCCGAAGCCGAACATCCTGACTTCTAATTTCCAGTATTGAAAATCATCAGTTTGACCACTTTCGAGAACAAACCTACTAAGTATTGTACTTCTGCACCTTTCGTTGTTTCAATCTCCTACTTGCGTATTCAATCCTTCGTACATTATTTAGCGACTTTCAATCTCAGAGATCCGGCTCGTTAGCCGATTCCATATCTCTCACTTGATGCATCTAAGGTAAAATCATTTTTGACATCTGCAAATTTTTTTTCTAATTAGTTTTCAACAAGTTTTGCACCGTGTTATTCACATAGTTATCCATATGGTTGTCCACTGTTTTATCCACATTTTGGCATGAAAACAGCGCGAAACTGCATGGTTTGCTAGCTGATCTTATTTATTAGAATTCATTAAAAAACGTAATCAAACATGCAAAACACAAACTACCGGGAGTTGTCTGTCTCATTTTTACAATTATAAAACAGCTATTATGAATACGGTTATTTATTCAGTTCATACAACTTCCTGCCTGCTTCTTCGTACTTGTCACCTTTTGTCCAGAACGGAGTTTCCTCCATGTTGGCAATCCGCCGTGCAGCCAGTACGTAAGAAAGAAAATATTTTGCCAGGTAATCATAGTCGAGCGATTCAGCTTCGTCGGTTACCTGATGGTAATACTTCATTATTTCCTCGTCAAAAGAGGTAAATCCGGTGCTGAATGTGGGTGCCGGAATGCCTTTAGCTGCAAAACTCACATTATCCGAACGGTCAAATAAATTTTGTTCCGGGGCCGGATCGGCAATAGGCTCAAGTCCGAAATCATGAACCGCGCTTATCAGGTGTTTTTCGGCCGTGGTGCGGTGTAAGCCCACGATCGAAACTTTGGTTACATCGTTATAACCACCTCCGTCAATATTCAGGTTATATACAATCTTATGCAGGGCAACAGGCGGATTTTCAGCAAACCACTTGCTTCCCAAAAGTCCCTTTTCTTCACCGGTGCACGCAAGAAAAATAACAGACCTCTTAGGCGGGTATTTACCAAAACCCTGGGCGGCGCTTAATATGGCAGCTACACCTATGGCATTGTCACGCGCCCCATTGTATATGGAGTCTTCACCATGTGTTCCGGTTTTGTACCCGATATGATCGTAATGTGCAGACAATAAAATGTATTCGTTTTTCAGTTCAGGGTCTGTTCCTTCCACCATACCGATTACGTTGGTAGCTTTTACAGCTGTTCTTTCTTTTGATGTAAGCCCAATCCGTGCAGCTATCTTTTTGTTGTCCGATAAATATGCGTAAAATGCATTTCCCGGATCATATACCCACAAGTGTCCAAAATTATCTTGGTCCGTTTCATTATCATTCCCTGCTAAACGCAATTGCTCACGGTTAAGAAAATTCAGTAACATCGACCAGGGAAAGGCAGTGGAATTGTACAACTCCACGAGTGCAACCGCTCCGTTTTCTTTTGCCGCTTTACGTTTATCGCGACTTAAGCTAAAAAAACTTCTGGGATTTCTTTCACCTGATTTACCTGCTTTGGCTATGATTATTTTCCCCTTCACGTTTTCCCTGGTTAATTCCTCCGGCATGGCGAATTCCAAGAATAAAACAGGATGTTCTGCGGTAATATTCGTCGCCTGCAAGGCCACAAGGTTTTCTCCGATCGTAAAAGAAAAATCACCAGCGTGTAATGTACCTTGAGACGGAGGTTTGGTTGCTTCCAGCGGCACGGCCTGGTAGTATCCACTGTCGCCGGTTACAGGTAATACACCATATTTCCGGAACTGTGCTGCAATATAGGATGCTGCAATATCAATCTCAGGAGATCCTGTATCCCTGCCCTTGAGTTCGTCAGAAGCGAGGAACCAGATGTGTGACGCCGATTCGTTGGTGTCAACGGTTTGTTTGGTTAGGTCTACGTCGGTTTGTGCCTGTACGAATCCCGAAAAACTTGTCAGGATTATCAGTATTCCGTATTTCCGGTATTTTATCATGTTAATCAGTCTTTAATAATCCAGGTGGAAAGATAATCAAATACAGGCACGCCCTATTATTAAAAAGTGACAACGTATGTAAAATAGACTTTATCTATTTTAACATAATAATTATTGATTTGCCATATTAACATAACCGGCATATCGTGTCACATTAATTTTCATATATTTTTAGGATTTTTAAAATTCCCGATGCAATGAATCGCCTTACTATGTTAAATCGTCATGGAGAAAATTCTTGTAGCCGGCTTGTTTTCAATGAGTCTGAGGTCGAAAGCCATACATATATTACGTAAAAACATACGGCCTTCCTGCTTCACACGTAAAGAAAAACCATCAATCTCAATTAATCCATCTTTTTCTATTTCTGCTAACCTATTCACCACCTCAGGGATTTCATCAACATAGAGTTTGGGATCCTCCCACGAGGTTTGCAACTGACACATAATATTTAAAATATGTCTGCGAATGACCAAATCGCTGTCGTTAAGCAGGTGCCCGCGAAATACGGGTAGCTTGCCCTGCTCCACCTTGCGGGTGTAATCATCGATATTCTTCTCGTTTTGCACAAAACTATACCATGAGTCGCTTATTGATGAAGCGCCCAGACCAATCATTAGCTTGGTTTTTTCAGCCGTATAGCCCATAAAATTGCGGTGCAAAGTTCCAGTACCAATGGCTTTGTACAGTGAGTCGCTCGGCAAGGCAAAGTGATCCATACCAATTTCTTCATAGCCATTGTCAAAAAACAGCTGTTTACCCAATTCGTATAGGAAACGCTTTTGGCTATCCTTAGGAAGGTCATTTTCATCAAAACCCCGCTGGCCTACTCCTTTAATCCAGGGTACATGGGCGTAACTGTAGTAGGCAATCCTATCAGGTTTTATGCGGATGGTCGTTTGGATGGTATTACGAATACTGTTTTCGGTTTGGAAAGGCAAACCAAAGACCAAATCATGGCTAACTGAATCGTAACCAATCCTTCTGGAAGCAGAAGTCACCCTTTCTACAACCTCAAAGGGTTGAATGCGGTGAATCGCTTTTTGAACTACCGGATCGTAATCCTGTACTCCAAAACTGTTTCGCTTAAAACCCAGGTCATAAAGTGTTTGCAGATGCTCTTCAGTAGTATTATTTGGATGACCTTCAAAACTAAACGAATAATTTTTACTTTTTTCTGCTCTTTTAAAAATACCATCAATCAGCCTTGTTAGCTGCTGTGGAGAAAAGAATGTGGGTGTCCCTCCACCCAAATGGATTTCTTTAATCCGGGGTTTCCCGTCTAATATATCACAGTACAGTTGCCACTCCTTCAAGACGGTAGTAATATAAGGCTCTTCCACACTATGCCTCTTGGTGATATGCTTATGACAGGCACAAAAGGTGCATAGGCTCTCACAGTAGGGCATGTGGATATATAAGCTAATTCCCTCCTCCTGATTGCTCTCATTGAATGCTTTTCGTAATGTTTTAATCCAGTCGGCCATAGCGATATCCTCCGCATCCCAGAATGGAACCGTAGGATAGCTGGTATATCTGGGGCCCGGAATATTATACTTCTGGATTAAATCGCTTCTCATCAGTTACGCGTATAATTATGTACAAATTCGGCTAATTTTTTAACATGCTCAACTGGTGTGCCCGGTAAAATGCCATGACCAAGGTTAAATATATGGCCCGCTCTACCTTTAACCGAGTCAAGTATTGTCTTTGTTTTAGATTCTAATACCGGCCAGTCGGCAAAAAGTGCAGTTGGATCAAGGTTACCCTGTACGGCAACTTCGTAATTCATATCCTTCCAGGCGTTGGCCAGATCGGTTTTCCAGTCAATACCCACCACATCAGCTCCCAGTTGCTTAAAATAAGGGTTAAGATGTGACGCATTTACCCCAAACAGAATCAAGGGCACGGCAGCATGCCTCTCCTTGATTATAGCCACCATTTTTTGCATGTGAGGATAAACATATTGACGGTAATCGTCAGCATCAAGTATGCCTATCCAACTATCGAAGATCTGTACGGCCATAGCGCCACTATCTATTTGAAAATTGAGGTATTCACCCATAATCGTGGCCAGTTTATCGAGCAAAGAGTGCCAGGTACCGGAGTTGTTGTACATAACTTCCTTAAGCTTGATATAACTTTTAGACGGGCCACCTTCAATCATATAACTGGCCAGGGTAAAAGGGCCTCCTACAAAACCCAGGCAGGGTATTGACAATTCCTGTTTTAGCATTTGCAGGGCTTTGCCGGTAAATGACAGCTCCTCCTGAACATCTACCATACGTAACTTATCAACATCACCATTCTTACTGATCGGATTGTGAATTAATGGCCCGTAACCTGCCTTGTACTCAAAACTTATGCCCATTGGCTCTAAGGGGATAAGAATATCAGAAAATATTATGGCTGCATCCAGTTCGAATTGAGCTACCGGAAGCAAAGTTACTTCTGTGCTTACCTCCGGAATGGTGCTAATTTCTTTAATACTGTACTTTTCCTTAATTTTTTGGTATTCCTTCTGGTATCTGCCTGCCTGCCGCATAAACCATACAGGCGTATAATCAGTTTTTTCTCTTCTGCAAGCCTTTAAAAAAATATCGTTAAATGTTGCCATTATTTCTTTAGATTGATGATTGATTGATAGACGACCTGCTCTAACCGGGAAAAATCTTCAGTTGACATGGCGGTGGAAAGAAACCAGGATTCAAATTGAGAAGGTGGCAGGAATATCCCGTTTTTGATCATATCCCAAAAGAAGGAAGCAAAAACATTGGTGTCGCTGGTTTGTGCCGATTGAAAATCGGTTACCGGCTGGCCGGTAAAAAACGGGCTTATCATCGAACCAAAATGGTTTACAGTAACCGGAATTTCTGCTTCGAATGCTGCTGCGGTAATGGTATTGGCCAATGAATTGGTCCGTTCGGCAAACTGTTGATAAGGGTTTTGCTTTTTTAGCTCTTTTAAGGTGGCCAAACCTGCCGCCATAGCTACCGGGTTACCAGATAATGTACCTGCCTGATATACCTTGCCCAAAGGGGCAACCATATCCATGATCCCGGCCCGGGCTCCATAGGCGCCTACGGGAAATCCTCCTCCAATAACCTTACCCAGGCATGTAATATCAGCCTTAATGCCCAACAATTCCTGTGCCCCGCCAAACGTTGACCTAAATCCGGTCATTACTTCATCTACGATTATAAGTACCCCATATTGTCTGGCCAGTGCTTCCAGCCCACTTAAGAAGTCGTTTGTGGGCACCACTACACCCATATTGCCGGCTATAGGCTCCAGGATAATTGCAGCTACATCTGCATGCTCATTGAGCAAATTAGCAACCGTTTCTATATTATTATATTGGGCAATTAGGGTATTCTCTACTGCGGCCTCAGGTACTCCTTTACTCGACGGTATGCTCCATGTGGCCAACCCCGATCCGGCAGCTACCAATAAGGCATCCATGTGGCCATGATAACATCCCGAAAACTTAATTATCTTGTCTTTACCGGTAAATGCCCTGGCCAGGCGAATGGTGCTTAACACTGCCTCGGTACCTGAATTTACAAAGCGGATTTTGGCAATCGCAGGGAAAGCGCCTATTATCATTTCTGCCAGGTTTATCTCATCTTCTGCCGTTGCCCCATAGCTAAATCCTTTGTCAATGGCTGCCGCTACTGCTTCTTTCACAGCAGGATGGCCATGACCCAGAATCATGGGTCCATAAGACAATACTATATCCAGATAAACCTGATCATCCACATCGATAATATGGGAGCCTTGCGCTTCTTTGATAAAAATAGGTTGTCCTCCTACTGATGTAAATGCCCTTACCGGGCTATTTACCCCGCCAACCAGCACTTTTTCAGCTCGTTTCAAGGCCTCGGCAGATTTTTGAAATACGCTACTCATAATTTACCTTGTTTATAAGTTGAGCTGCTTCCAGGGCAAAATAAGTGATAATTATGTCTGCCCCGGCCCGTTTAATTGAGAGCAAAAGCTCCATCATCACTTTGTCGCCATCAATCCAACCGTTTGCTGCCGCAGCCTTTATCATAGAATACTCACCACTTACGTTGTAAGCCGCAATAGGTTTATTAAATTTATTTTTAAAGGTTTTGACGACATCCAGATAAGCCATGGCCGGTTTCACCATTAAAATATCTACGCCTTCTAAATTATCGTATTCAGCTTCTAACATAGCCTCCCTGCCATTGGCAGGATCCATTTGGTAAGTCTTGCGGTTGCCAAAAGCCGGAGCCGACTCTGCCGCTTCTCTAAATGGCCCGTAAAAAGCCGATGCATACTTGGCAGTATAGCCCATTATCGGCATATTGTTAAAGCCATTATCATCCAACGTAATGCGAACACCGGCAATAGCGCCATCCATCATCCCTGAAGGAGCCACCATATCCGCCCCGGCCCTTGCATGTGACAAGACTTGCTTTTGAATATTAGTGAGCGTAAGGTCGTTGTCAACATATTCATTTACTAAAACACCACAGTGTCCATGAGAAGTGTATTCACAAAAGCACACATCGGTAATCACTGCTACCTGTGGGTAGTTTTCTTTAATATATCTGATTGCCTGCTGAATAACCCCCTGATCATTCCAGGTCTTAGATCCAACTTCATCCTTATGTGTGGGGATTCCGAAAAGTAAAACCGCAGGAATTTTAGCTTCCTTAACACGGTCCATGATGGTGCTTAACTTATCAATAGAGTACCGGTTAATACCTGGCATTGACGATATGGGTGTATCTATATTATCTCCTTCTTCAATAAACAGAGGGTAGATAAAATCGTTTACCGACAGTTGGTTCTCCCTTACCAATCTGCGCAGGCTGTTCCTATTTCTTAATCTTCTGGTTCTGTTCATGATTTTTTATGTCATTGATAACATATTCAACTAGACTATTTATTGTCGGTTTAGGGGCTATGTGTACGCGGTTAAAATGCCTACCGGCTTCTTCAGCCGTAGTACTTCCCAAACAGTAAACATCTGCATGGGTATTATTACCACCAAATACATAGCTTTTCACTCCTGAAGGGCTGAAAAAAAGAATCCGGCCAAATTGTTTATCCAATAGTCTTTTATGGATAATGGTATCATAAACCACTATCTCCTCTACCTCAACATGGCTCTGGGCCATAATTTCGAACAATTCATCCCTCCTTAAATTACCCGAGAAGGCCATAAAATGTTCTTTCCGATACTCACCGGCAATCCTTAAGCCCAATTCACGGGCATTTTTAGCTGAAACAGCCACTTCAACACCTAAGCGGTTTAACATGTTGACGGTTCTTCCGCCTACACAAAATGCAGTAGCTATTTTGCTAAAGTCAAAATTGTTGAATTGCAAGGCTTTAACTGCCTGGACACTAGTAAATATGGCTTTTGTGTCTTTAAGATCCGGCAAATTAAGGCTACGATATTTCTTTTTAATAAAGGGTACCTCCTTCAATAACAATCCGCTTTCTGCCAGGCGTTTGCGCTCCGTTTCAGGCAATAATTTAGTACTCAAAATCAAGTAATCTTGTTCGGATACACATATACTATTAATATGATCTTGAGTATTGTTCACGCTTACAAATTGTGACTTGCCCTGATCTCCTCAATGATAGAATCTCCGCCAAGCACCAGCACCTTATGAGCCCATTTGATACCTAAATCTTTGTCTTTTACTTCACCTGTGGCTTCAATAACAGCTTCCCGGCTGCCATTTACACTATAAATACCCCCTTTAAACACCACCTGGTCACCACTTAATTTAGCATGGGCACCAATGGGTGATGTACAACCGCCTTCCAGGGTACGCATAAATTCACGTTCGATAGCTACCATTTTTCTACTGACAACATCATTAAGTACAGTTTTCACAGTTTTTGTTAAAGGTAAGTCTCCCTTTCGTGCAGTTACCATAATGGCTCCCTGAGCAGGTGCAGGTATCATCCAATCCAGAACGAGATACCTGTCGGGTAATAATTCTATCCGTTCCAGACCGGCCCGGGCAAACACGGCTCCCTGCCAATCTGATTCGGCCAGTTTACGCAGCCGCGTTTGTACATTACCCCTAAGCCCTACCACCTGATGGTGTGGATACTTTCTTAGCCATTGTGCTTTTCGCCTGACGCTACCCGTAGCTATGGTGGCAGGGGTATCTCCCTCCATAAACATAACATCATCACTTTTATAAACCAGTATATCCTGATGGTTTCCCCGCGGCAAAACTGCTACCTGAACAATATCTTCGGGCAATTCAGTAGGAACATCTTTAAGCGAATGTACGGCAATATCTATCTTATTATTTCGTAGCACCTCATCCAGCATCCGGGTAAAAAGGCCTACCTCGCCAATTTCATGCAGAGGCTTATCTTGCTGCTGGTCGCCCTCCGATTCTACAGTAACTAATTGACAACCAATACCGTTTTCCTTTAACCTTTTTTCTACCAACGATGCTTGCCAAAGGGCAAGTTTGCTACCTCTGGTGCCAATCCTGATAAACTGATTCATTTTACCGTAATTTTTTCAATTTCGAAAATACGGTACATAAGGTCGAGGGTTTGATTAGCGTCTATAGTTTTGGCCGTTATATGTTTAGCGAATTGACGCACTACTTTTTGCATTAGGCGTGAAGTGATTTTATCCAAATCTCCACTTGTGAAATGCTCATGCTTTCGCATATGTATATTAATTTCATTTTTTCGAATAGTCTCAAGCGATTCCTTTAAGGCATTGATGGCCGGAGAGAATTTTCGGATATCGAGCCATTCATAAAATTCACTTTCAACCACGGCAATAATCTCTTCAGCTTTAGGAATTTCCTGTCGTCTATGGTTCAAGGTGGCATTGGTAATTTTTGATAGATGATCTAAGTCTATTACCCTGATGTTTTTAAGTGCTTTCACCTCATTAGCTACGTTGCTGGGTACCGAAAGGTCAAGTATAAGTAATTCCTTGTCAGCCGGTATATTCCTACCCTCTACAGTTGGGTGGTTGGAGCCCGTAGCTACAATCATAATATCGGCAAAACTTATCTGACCATCTAAGTTATCGATTCCGGTAATTTCAATATGCTGTGGTTTGGCAGCCATTAGGTTTTCCAGCTTTTCACGAGAACGGTTAACCACTATTATTTTCTGTGGCAGAGCATACTCCAACAGGTGTTTATATGTATTCTTACCAATCTCGCCAAGGCCATAAAGTAAAACAGTTTTGTCGTCCAAAGAACCATACTCTTGTAATAGAAATTGAACCGAGGCGTAAGATACTGAAGTGGTACCGGAACTTAAATCAGTCTCATTTTTCACCCTTTTGCTGGCCTTCATCAGGTGACTGAACAATTTATCAAGATAGGTGTTAATTCCACCTAATGATTTACTCATTTGGAAAGCCGTTTTTAATTGGCCAACGATTTCGTAGTCACCCAATATCTGGCTATCTAAACCCGAAACCAGTCGGAAAAGATGGTTGACTGCCTCCGTTGACTTGTACACATAAGCTATTGAGCCAAATTCTTTTACCGTTCCATTTTGCCAATGGTTACTTAGTAATTCAATGAGCTTATACGGATGTTCAGCAAAGCCAATGATTTCAGTACGGTTACAGGTAGAAACCAGCAAAAGGCCATCCATGCCCCTGGATACAGCATGTTTGATCAGCTCTTTTTGACTGGCGGAAGATATACTGAACATCCCCCGGGTAGCTGTGTCAGCTTTTTTATAGTTAACACCAATTACATATAGTTTTAACGGACTATTGAGTTCTGATGTACTCATAAAATTCAATTTGTGCAAAAATATAGGTTAGCAAGAATTAGAAATGACGTTTCAGGGATTTAAAAATAACCAAAGAGGGATTATTATGGTTCGAGAGATGAAAAATTTACTTTTGATCTATGGCCAATCTTATATTTGTGAATATAAAAAAATAATTAAAAATATAAGATCATTAGCGGTTTGCAATCATTGCCTAAATCTACTACGCAAAAAAATGTTGCCGTATTACTGGTAAATCTTGGTTCACCTATTAGCCCTGATAAAAGCGATGTAGGACGTTATTTGAAAGAGTTTTTAATGGATCCCTACATAATAGATGTTCCATATTTGTTACGTTATTTTTTGGTAAATTTTATGATTGTCCCAAAGCGTTCGACAAGTTCTGCTTCCCTTTATCGCAAAATTTGGACAGCGAAAGGATCCCCACTGATTGTTAACACTGAAAAACTGACCAACAAAGTAGCTAACTTATTAAAGGTACCGGTTGTTATGGCAATGAGATATGGTGAACCCTCTATTGAATCGGGCCTGAAAAAGCTTAAAAAGCAAGGGGTTGACAACCTTTACGTGGTGCCTTTATACCCTCAATATGCTATGTCCACTACCCTTACAGTGAATGAAGAGGTTGAAAGACAAATAAATAAGCACCTGTCCGGTGTAACCGTTAGCACGACTTCCCCCTTTTATGAAGATGAAGATTATATTCGTGTTCTATCAGCCAGTATTAAATCACAGTTGGCCGACAAAGCTTTTGATCACATCCTATTTTCATACCATGGGGTACCTGAAAGACATCTGCGCAAAACAGACCCTACCGGAAACCACTGTTTAGCTAGCGAAAACTGCTGCGAGACACCTAATAAAGCTCACCGATTTTGTTATAAGCATCAATGCCATGTATCCACCGAGCTGATAACGCAATCACTGGGTCTGACTCCTAACCAGTATAGCATATCGTTCCAATCAAGATTGGGAAAAGACCCATGGATACAACCCTATACCAGTGATAAAATTATTCAGCTTGCACAAAGCGGGATTAAAAAACTGGCGATAGTGACCCCTGCTTTCGTTAGCGATTGCCTGGAAACTATTGAAGAAATAGGCATGGAAGTTCGCAAGGAGTTTTTACAAGCCGGAGGAGATGAATTTCATCGGATATTATGCTTAAACGATGATAATGACTGGGCCGATATCTTAGCCAAATGGAGTAAATCCGCATTAAATCTTTAATCATGAACCAAGTTGATACTATAGTATTAGGAGCAGGCATATCAGGGTTAACCGCTGCCCATTATCTAAATAAAAAAGGCCTTAACTTTTTATTGATTGAGGCTACAAATCGGCCCGGAGGGGTTATCCATACAAAAAACATTGGCAACTACCGAATCGAACAAGGCCCTAATTCCATTATGCTCAATGAAGATGTACAGGCACTGATTAATGAAATAGATATTGCCGACAAGGTGTTAACGGCCCCTGGAGTTGAAGAAAACCGTTATATATATTTCAAGGGAAAACTTGCCCTGGCCAAGCCTGGCTTCGAATTACTTAAAAGTCGTTTACTGACCTTTAAAAGCATCATTGCTTTTCTGAAAGAACCCTTTCAAAAACCTTCGATACAAGACGATGAGAGCATTGCTGAATTTTTCATTCGCAGACTAAATAAAGAAATTCTCGACAACCTTATCAATCCTATGGTATCCGGAATTTATGCCGGTGATCCGGCTAAATTAAGTCTGCGGTCAACTTTCAAAAAGCTGTATTCGATGGAGAAAGAATATGGTTCTTTGATAAAAGCCGCTATCAAAAAAAGGAAAGAGAAAAGGTTTAAAAGAATTTTAACGTCATTTCAGGGGGGATTGTCAACTTTTACCCAAGGCCTTGCCGATCAGTTTACTAATAAAACATGGTTCGGCACCCGGGTGAACTCGGTGACCAGCAAAGGGGAAGGCTATAATGTTACCTTAACACGAAACAACGAAAATATTACCCTAAAATGCCGCAGAGTAATTTCAACCATATCTGCTTCAACAGTAGCTGAAGTGTTCACAGAATTGGATGAATCTGCTATATCGAGCTTGAAAAATATATATTATGCCCCAATGCTCTTGCTTTATCTGGCTTACAACAAAAAAGATATTCCCTTCTCTCCTGATGGTTTTGGCTTTTTAATTCCTCAGAAAGAAAAAATGCCATTTTTGGGGGCCATCTGGAACTCGGCTTTGTTTCCGCAGGTAGCCCCGCAAAATCAACTTTTAAACACAGTGTTTGTAGGTGGTACCAATAACCTCGACGTCATCGACAATGCTGAAGAACAGGCCGAAATAGCTGGAAAATCATTTGCACGGGTAATGGGTGCCCCTGAAATCCCCGTCTTCAAACATTACTATCTTAAAAAAAGAGCGATTCCACAATTTCATGTTGGTTATTACAAAGTGCAAGAGGCAATAGATGTTTTTGAGCAATACAACCCCGGTCTATACATTTCCGGCAATTGGCGCAGTGGAGTGGCTATCGGCGACTGCGTGAGCTATAATAAAAAACTGATAAACAATAACTTATAGAATTTAAAAGGCCTAATAATAACCGGACTGTGCCAGACTGCGTTGAGATTTCTCTTACTATATCTCATGTCGATATCCAGTTTTATTCTACCAATGCTGCTTCTTACTCGGCAGCAATTACATCAAAATAGCAGAAAGAATATGTTATGCTATATCCTTTAGGGTAACCGGATAAGGAAAGAAATAGATTTTTCCAAATTTTTATAAAATAACGGTTTTACAAGAGCAGTATCAACATTTTCATGGTTGATGTTTATTATTATCACCACAAAGTGTTTGTTTTTTCATAATTTGAATTATCTTTCTGCTTTTGAGGGACTTAACAAAACCTTTTAAAAATATTTAGTAAAAATAATAATTCGGGGAGTGCTGACTTATATCCTATTTGTTATAGGTTTTATTATACTTATTAAAGGTGCTGATCTTCTGGTTGAAGGAGCATCTTCAATAGGAAGGAGGTTCAGGATATCAGATATCGTTATCGGACTTACGATCGTATCATTTGGCACATCTTTGCCCGAACTGTTTGTCAATCTGTTTGCCAGTTTCTCCGGAAGCTCACAATTGGCGCTTGGAAATATTTTTGGCAGCAACATTGCCAATATCCTTCTGATACTGGGGATTGCAGCAGTTATTTGCCCACTACCAATTACGCGAAACACATACTTTTCTGAAATCCCCTTTTCACTTGTCGCCACCCTGCTTGTTGGTTTTCTTGCCAACGCTACATTATTTGAAGGATTTGGAAGTACGCAACCAACCGTACTCTTTCTGAGCAGGTTTGACGGATTCGTGTTGCTCTTCTTTTTCAGCCTGTTTATGGGTTACATCTATATTGTTGCCAGGCAGAAGAAATCCATCCATGAGCTGGAAGTTGTCATTAAAGCGCCCATCAAAAAATCGATACTATTAATTGTAATTGGTATGTTCGGATTGTTTTTCGGGGGTGTTTGGGTGGTTGACGGCGCCATTCAGATTGCCCACGAGTTTGGTATAAGTGAATCGCTGATTGGTCTGACGATTGTTGCAATCGGCACCTCACTACCTGAACTGGTAACATCCGTCATTGCTGCATTGAGAAAAAATACAGACATTGCTGTGGGCAATGCGATCGGGTCCAATATTTTCAACTTGCTCTGGATTCTTGGTCTCAGCGCCGTCATCAAACCCCTGGAATTCAGCGTGATAAACAATGTGGATATAATGATGATCATTTTTGCAAGCACCTTGCTAATCATAGCCGTAATCATCGGCAGGAGGCCCATCATCAGCCGCTGGGAAGGCGGTTACTTCATAGCGGCTTATGTGTTGTATATGATTTTCCTTATCTACCGGGGTTGATTTGCCTGCATGCGCTGGCTTTCCGTTTTGTTTTTATCGAAAACATGATTTTTGTCATGTCATAGTAATTTTCAATATATTTATTTGGAACCATTCTCAATAATAAATTAAATTGCAAACATTATTTATAATGATTCTAAATAACTTCTTTTATGAGAATGTTACATTTCCCCGGAACAGGCTTACATATACCCATTCTGCGCATCTTGATGGCAGTTTTGTTCGCAGGTAAATTAGCTGCTTCTGCTCCCGGAGAAATATCAGGGCAGGTTCTGAACGAACAAGGAGACGGCATTCACGGCGTTCACATTTATATCGAAGACACCCGGTGGGGTACCGTAACCAATGCGGAAGGCTTTTTCCTGCTGGGAAAAATACCGGCGGGGGAATATAAGCTGGTTGCAAAAAGCGTTGGATTTGAACCATTTTCATTGCTTATCGAACTTAACGAAAGCAAGGTAGAAATTACCATTCATCTGAAAGAAGGATTTCAGGTATTAAAAGGGTTGACGATCGAAAGCATTTCCATCACCGGCGGTGAAGACAGACTTAATGATATACCCGGTTCAGCACAATTCATTTCGCCTAAAGAACTTGCACGATTCAATTCCAACGATATCATGCAGATTTTAAGAAACATTCCCGGGGTGAATTTACAGGAAGAAGACGGATTTGGGTTACGACCTAACATTGGTTTGCGTGGTACGGGTGTGGAGCGGAGTTCCAAAATAACGGTAATGGAAGACGGCATACTGATTGCTCCCGCTCCTTATGTGGCACCTTCAGCATACTATTTTCCCTCCGCAGGAAGAATGCAGGGCATCGAAGTGAGGAAGGGCTCTTCGCAAATTAAATATGGCCCTTATACAACAGGAGGGGCAATAAACCTGATCTCAACATCTATACCCGATGATTTCATGGGCAGGGTTCATTTATATGGAGGAAGTTTTGGGAAAAGAACACTGCATGCTTTTGCCGGTGATGCTTCGGAGCACGTTGGTTTCATTGCCGAAACCTATCAATCAGCCGCGGACGGGTTTAAAGAATTGGATAACAACGGCGACACCGGATTTAAAACAGAAGATTATCTTTTGAAGTTCAGGATCAACACCAGCGAAGAAGCCAACGTATTTCAGGCACTGTCTTTCAGCGCCGGTAAATATAAGGAACGGTCATTTGAAACCTACCTGGGTCTGACGGATGCAGATTTTGATGAAAACCCGTTACGGAGATATGCGGGTTCACAGAAAGACGTCATGAATGCGAGACACGGACAACTTTCCTTATCCTACGTTATGAAACCCTCCGATCAACTCTCCATTACCGCTACGGCATATAAAACAGATTTTTTCAGGAACTGGTACAAACTCGATAAAGTTAAATCCTCTGATTCATCCGGGTATGCCGGGATTAGCAATATCCTGGCTGATCCGGAAAATTATATGTCTGAATTGAAAATTCTCAAAGGAGCTGACAGCCCGGAAGACGCGCTTGCCGTAAAAGCAAATAACCGGAATTATTATGCAAAGGGAATCCAGTTTCAGGCTAGCTGGCAGCTTCCGGACGGAATGCACGATTTCGATTTCGGATTGCGTATTCACCAGGATCAAATAGACCGGTTTCAATGGAGGGACTGGTATAAGATGCAAAACGGAGCAATGATGATGACGCGGACAGGCATTCATGGCACAGAAAGTAACCGGGTGGAAACAGCAGATGCAATTGCTTCTTATATACAATACCGGTTCCAGGTTGCAAACTGGAAACTTTCGCCGGGTATCAGATACGAGAAAATAGATATGAACCGTATGGATTACGGGATTGACGATCCTGAAAGAACAGGCAAGGACCTTAAAGTCCGTGAAAATAATGTAGATGTCTGGATACCGGGTATTGGAATTGAATATGAGATTTCACCGGCATGGAAGGTTTTCACAGGAATCCATAAAGGATTTTCGCCTCCGGGCACAAAGGAAGGGACCAATCCTGAAATAAGCGTTAATTACGAAACCGGAGTCAGACACAATACAACCAACTTCGAATTTTCTGCAATATTGTTTTACACGCACTACCAAAACCTGCTTGGCACAGACCTTGCGGCTTCAGGCGGTACAGGCACGGGAGATTTGTTTAACGGGGGTGAAGCAAATAGTTCTGGTATTGAATTCGGAATGCAGTACAGATACCTTCCTTACCCGAACTCAATCATATCCTTCCCTTTCTCTATGTCATATACCTACACCCAAGCGGTGTTTCTGAATGATTTCGAGAGTGAAAATGATGCCTGGGGTAATGTTAAAGCCGGAGATAATCTACCCTATATCTCGCCAAACCAACTGGTGATTAATGCCGGTATGGAGCATCCGAAATATAACATAAACCTGAGTTCCAGATATGCAAGCCCGATGCGTACCGTAGCCGGACAGGGAAAAATGGAGCGTTTCGAAAGCACGGATACAAGCTTTATCCTTGATCTATCAGTACAATACAACCTATCGTGGAGAATTGGGTTTTTTGGCAGTGTTCACAATCTTACCAACCATACGTTTATTGTAGCACGAAGGCCGGCTGGTGTAAGACCGGCCATGCCCCGGAATTTTACAGTGGGAATCAAGGCAAACTTTTAGCTGGCATCCTGAGCACTGTACGGCCGGTGCATTTTACACTGGTTTGCAATTTACATTTATAATGATTAGCAAAAGACCGGGCAATAAGAGGCTGATGAAACTTACCTTGTGTCATCATATACATTTCCCTGTATCCGCACAAATAAATACGGAGACCATCAGGTAATACCCTTTGTGTGTATATTCTTTTTTAGCGTGCAATTATTATATAGATTTATCAGAATATAGACTGTTAACGCATCATTACTAAAAAATCATGACAAGATTTCTGACACTTTTTACCGTACTCGCTATTTTCAGCTGCAGCCCGGCAACACAGCAGGTTGCAAGTCAGCAACCGGACAATAAGCCTGAAGGTATTTCTGAAAAAACAAAAGGCATGAAAAAGTATGAGGGGTTTATCACCTACTATTATGACGGCAAAGAAGACAAGGTCTATCTCGAACTGGAAAATTTTGACCGGGAAATTTTATACATCAACAGTTTATCAGCAGGAATAGGATCTAACAACATAGGCCTGGACCGCGCACAACTGGGCAGGACCCGGATAGTCACATTCAACAGGCGCGGGCCAAAAGTGCTTATGATCCAGCCAAATTATACATTCAGGGCCATCACCGATAATCCGGATGAAGTACGTGCAGTTAAAGACGCATTTGCCCGGTCTGTGATCTGGGGGTTTACTGTTGTGGCTGAAGAGAACGGACGCGTACTGGTAGACGCCACTGCATTTTATATCCGCGATGCGCATAATGTATCCGGCAGGCTGAAGAATAGAAAGCAGGGGAATTACACACTCGACAATTCCCGCTCGGCTTTTTATCAGGAAAACATGAAGAATTTTCCCGAAAATTCTGAAGTGGAAGTAATACTTACGTTTAAAGGCACTCCTGAAGGAGGATTTATCCGGAGCGTAACTCCCAGTCCCAATGCGATAACGGTACGGCAGCATCATTCGTTTGTAAAACTTCCGGATGATAATTATATACCGCGCAACTTTGATCCGCGTGCAGGTTTTTTTGGCATCTCATACCAGGATTATGCCACACCGATCCATGAAGATATCACCAAACGCTACATCGCCCGCCACAGGCTCCGTAAAAAAGATCCTGCTGCGGCAGTATCCGAACCCGTGGAACCGATCATATATTACCTCGACCGGGGTACTCCTGAACCCATACGATCTGCGCTTATGGAGGGGGCCGGATGGTGGAACCAGGCCTTTGAAGCCGCAGGTTATAAAAATGCATTCCAGGTGATGCTGCTTCCGGAGAACGCCGACCCGTTGGACGTAAGATACAATATGATCAACTGGGTGCACCGTTCTACCAGAGGCTGGTCCTACGGCAGCTCTGTAAGCGACCCGAGAACCGGGGAGATCATAAAAGGACACGTATTACTTGGCTCATTACGCGTACGGCAGGACTTTCTTATAGCGGTGGGTCTGCTCGCCCCGTATGAAGCAGATGGCACCGTGCCCCCGGAAATGCTGGAAATGGCTCTTGCAAGATTGCGGCAACTTGCAGCACATGAAGTTGGCCATACCCTTGGCCTTGCACACAATTATTCTTCCAGCATGGATGGGCGGGCTTCGGTGATGGACTATCCGCATCCGTGGGTAACAATTGATGCCAATGGAAAATTTGACTTTACGCAGGCCTACGATGATAAAATCGGAGCCTGGGATAAAGTGTCTATTACCTATGGATACAAAGATTTTCCTGAGGGTACAAACGAAAACAAAGCGTTGAATGATATTATTACCGATGCCTACCAAACGCAGGGGTTGTCATTCATTTCAGATCAGGATGCAAGGCCTCAGGGCGGTGCCCATCCACGGGCACATTTATGGGACAACGGTACCGATGCAGCCGCAGAGTTGGACCGCATAATGAAATTACGGGAGAAAGCGCTGGAGCAATTCGGCGAAAAAAACATTCCTATGGGTGCACCCCTGGCTACGCTTGAAGAAGTGCTGGTTCCTGTTTATTTTATTCACAGGTACCAGACAGAAGCTGCGGTAAAGGTAGTGGGAGGATTGGATTATACGTATGCGCTGCGTGGCGACGGCCAGACACCCACGGCATTGCTTTCACATAGCATGCAGCAAAAAGCCCTCGAATCCATCCTGGCGACGATCCATCCGGATGCACTGGCACTGCCCGGGCCATTGTTGGAGCTGATACCTCCACGACCTTTGGGATACCGCAGAAGCAGGGAGGTTATCGAATTACGCACAGGCCCTGCATTTGATCCGCTGGCGGCGGCGGAAACGTCCGCAAATATGACTGTAGGCCTTTTATTACATCCTGCAAGAACCTCAAGGCTTGTTGCCCACCATGCCATAGATCAAAAGCAGCCAGGATTGGCCTCTGTGATTGATCAGTTGCTTTCAGCAACCTGGAAAACAACTAAAACGGATTCGTACAAAAGTGAAATTGGCAGGGTAGTTGATATGGTTGTATTGAAAAATCTGATGCAGCTTTCGCAAAACGAAAACGCATCTGATCAGGCTCGGGCTGTTTCATTTTATAAAATCGAAACGCTTGCGAAATGGATGCAGAACATGCTGATAAGAGAAAAAAATGAAAATCAGAAGGCGCATTTAAGCTATGCTATTAACCTGATCGAACGGTTCACTGAGGACCCTGACGAATTCAGGAGTTTCCCATCACTGAACCCTCCGGCAGGATCGCCCATCGGCATGTACGCGACAGGTGATTTTTGTAATGGTTATTAAACAATTATCTTATTAATGAAATCCTACATTTATATACTGAATTGCTTAATTATATGCACCTCCGCTTATAGCCAGAATCTTGAAATATTATATAAGGGCAAAGAACTGGAAATCAATTATGAAGGTGAATTTAATATCAGATACCTGAATTTAAAGGAATTCAATCAACTGGACTGGCAGCCTGGATTTGTCTATTACCCCGATGGCAATTCAAGAGTTTATGAAGGTATGAAGTATAACCTGCTCGACGGCCGGGTAGCTGTTAATGCCAAAGGGACAATCCTGACATTGCTACCAGGGGTTGTTTCGGGAGTGAGCATGAAAAGCGGCAATGTAATAGATCATCTTTTTGTTAAAGTAGATTTACAGAAACCCGTGTTTATGGAGGTACTGGCGGCTGGTAAAATAGATTTGCTTCTATATCGCTGGCGTTTGGAGGAGAAAGAAGATATCATTAACGCCGTGCATTTACGATTTGAAAAAGAAATTGAAGTAATCAATTATGACGAAAAAATGTATGTATGGACAAAAAACGGGGTCATGGAACTGAAGCCGTCTAAAAAATTCATTCTTAATATCATGGCAGACAAAACCAATGAGATTGAGTTGTATTTAAAGGAAAACAAGGTAAAAATGAAAGTACCGGAAGATATGATCCGGTTGATAAAATATTATAATGGTCTCTGAATTACCTGCCTCCCCTAATCCCTCCTGGTAAAAAAGGGTTGACTACTACACATTAGAATTGCTTACGGCTTTCTTGTACCGAACATTTCAGCGTAATCGAATACCAGATAACTGAAAGCACGCATGCCCAGTTTCATGCCATCGTCATCCACATAAAAATCCGGTGTATGATGCGGGGCCGCTTCCTCAGGGTTCATGCCTTTGGGCATACCTCCGATAAAAAAGTATAAACCCGGGATTTTTTCCTGAAAAAATGAAAAGTCCTCGGCTCCGGTTATTGCCTTCCAAAGAATAACATTTTCCAGTCCTGCAGCTGCTTGCAGGGAGGGCAGCATTTTTTCGGTAAGCGCAGGATCATTATATGTAATTGGAACTCCTTCATCAATGGTCACTATAGCCTCCGCATTCTGGCTTTTGGCAATAGATGTTGCCACTCTCCTGATATCGGCATGTATTTTAGTACGCATATCATAGTCAAGTGTACGGATTGTACCTACCATTATTACTTCTTCCGGTATGATATTGCTTCTCAATCCACCGTGAATGCTGCCCACTGAAATAACCGCAGCTTCTTTGGTAAGCGCCGTCTGACGGCTTATAATGGTTTGCAAACCATTGATTATCATGGCCGACGTGACAATTGGATCTATCCCAGTCCACGGTGTTGACCCATGGGTTTGCTTTCCTTTTACTTTTATAGTAAAGCTGTTTACGGCTGCCATGGCTCCTCCCGGCTTATAACCAATTTTGCCAACCTCCGTCGTAGACCAGATGTGCAGGCCAAAAATCACATCTACATCCGGATTTTTCAACACACCTTCTTCCACCATTAGCTTTGCTCCACCCGCTTCACCTGCCGGTGCGCCTTCTTCAGCAGGCTGAAAAATAAACTTGATAGTTCCTTTCAGGTCATCTTTCATTGCTGTAAGTATTTCAGCTGTTCCCATAAGTATGGCCACGTGTGTATCGTGTCCGCATGCATGCATTACCGGAACTTCTGCACCGTTGTATACGCCAACTGCTTTTGATTTCCATGGCAGATCGACTCTTTCAGGGACAGGAAGGGCGTCAATATCGGCACGCAGCGCAATCACAGGACCTTGCCTGGCGCCTTTCAGAATTCCGACCACACCCGTATGGGCTACACCGGTCTGAACGTCAAGTCCTAGAGAACGCAGATGAGCTGAAATGTATTTTGCTGTTTCGTATTCCCTGTTAGACAGCTCGGGATTTTCATGGATATGATGCCTCCACTCGATTGCTTTGGGTTCGACCTGGTCGGCCAGCCGGTCGGCCTCCTTCCTGAGTTTTTCCGTAGATTGCGGATACGCAATACTGATTGCTAAAATTGCAGTGATTACAAATGTGCTGGTTGTTCGGAACATGATTATTATGTTTGATTAAATTATGCGAATGTAAAACTGAAAATTATAAAAGGTGCATTTTAAGAAATGATTTGATCAGGTTCAAGTCTTACTTTCGTTTCATTCAAAAATTCAAAATTAATAGTCAAATGATGATAGATACACGCGTTCAGGCAAAATCAAGTGGCTTGTCGGCAATTGCCGGTATCGATTTATATCAGCCTATTATACGCCGGCTGCTGGCAGGTTATCTTATTTTCGCATGTATGAGTTGCCAGACAAAAGAAGAGGCATATAAGAGTTTTAATGACTATCCGGAATACCGGGGCAACGACCTGGGGCTTACTTATTCCCCTGAGCGCCCTGCATTCAAACTATGGTCGCCGGCAGCCGAAGCGGTGCGCGTGCAAATTTATTCTCAAGGAATGGGAGGAACACCTGAAGAAACATTTGACCTGGATAAAGGTGAACAGGGCGTCTGGTCACTCAGGCTTAAAGGGGATTACACGGGTAAATTCTATACGTTTCAGGTAAAAGCCGGCGAACAGTGGCTGGACGAAACCCCCGGCCCTTACGCCAAAGCGGTAGGCGTAAACGGGGTGCGGGCCTGCATCCTTGATCTGGAAGCTACCAATCCCGAAGGCTGGGAAGAAGATGAACGGCCTCCATTAAACAGTTATAATGATATTGTCATTTACGAAATTCACCTTCGCGACATGTCAACACATGAAAGCTCGGGGATCATACACAAAGGAAAATTTCTCGGACTTACCGAATCCGGCACCGTATCGCCTGAAGGAGAAAAAACGGGCCTTGACCATCTGAAAGAACTGGGAGTAACCCATGTTCACATACTGCCTATGTTTGATTTCCGGTCTATTGATGAAACCCATCTGGACGAAAATAAATTTAACTGGGGCTACGAACCCCAAAACTATAACGTACCGGAAGGCTCGTATGCCACCGATCCGTATGACCCTGCGGTACGGATCGGCGAATTGAAGAAAATGATAAAAACGCTGCATGATAACGGTATCCGTGTGATCATGGATGTGGTGTATAATCATACGGGTTATGGCAATCCTGCGGCATTCAACTTATCACTCACGGCCCCGGGATATTATTACCGGACCAACAAAGACGGCCAGCCTTCGAATGCCTCGGCATGTGGTAATGAAACGGCCTCCGAGCGGCCCATGATGCGCAAATTTATAATTGAATCTGTAAAATACTGGGTCAGTGAGTACCACATAGACGGCTTTCGGTTCGACCTGATGGGAATCCACGATATTGAAACCATGAACGAAGTAAGCCGCCAACTTCGTGAAATAGACCCGACCTTGTTTATCTATGGCGAAGGGTGGAAAGCCGGCAGAAGTCCGTTGCCGGATTACGAACTGGCATTGAAAAAGAATATACCTAAAATACAGCACGTGGCAGCTTTCAGCGATGAGATTCGCGATGGAATAAAAGGCTCTTGGAATAAATGGGAAGAACCGGGCTTTGTAAGCGGCAACCTGAAAAGCCGGGAAGGTGTGAAGTTCGGCATAGTTGGAGGCACATGGCATCCTCAGATAATATATGAGCGGATAATGGAATCCAAAGCGCCGTGGGCGCCACAACCCAGCCAGTGCATTGTGTATGTGTCCTGCCATGATAATCACACCCTGTACGATAAACTCAAAATCGTAAATCCCGAATCACCGGAAGAGGATATTCTGAAAATGCATGTGTTAAGCAACACGATTATTCTTACCTCGCAGGGGATACCTTTTTTACATGCAGGCGTGGATTTTGTACGAACCAAAAAAGGCGTTGAAAATTCGTACGATTCACCGGACTCCATTAATCAGATTGACTGGACCCGAAAAACCACATATAAACATATTTTCAGTTTTTACAGGGAGCTGATCCAACTCCGCAAAGATCATCCGGCATTCAGGATGCACACGAGGGAGATGATTACTTCCAATCTTAAATTCATGGATTTTAAAAGTGGAATGAACCTGATCGGATACACCCTGAATGGTAAAGCGGCCGGTGATTCCTGGAATTCCATTGTTGTACTCTTCAATGGAAGCGCACAAGACTATCCCGTTGCCCCGCCCCGGGGTACCTGGAATGTCGTTGTTCAAGGTACACGTGTTGATCCGGAAGGTATCCGGAAAGTAAGCGGAAAAATAATGGTACCGGCTTATTCGGCCGTCATTCTAGCCCAATTTTGAAAATTAATTTTGAATATATGGATATTTTCGTATATTTATAGATATATATGGATATTTATAGATAAATATGGATATCAAATTAACCTGGCCGTTGCTCAGGAAGGTAGCCGGCCTGGAGCGGTGCGCCGGGCATGCTGACTACGTGATCCGGCATACCGGAGCGGCTGACCTTGACAAGCTAAGGCAGAAAAACCGGATGCGATGTGTTGTTGCCGATTATCGGATCGACGGGGGTACTCACAGCTACAAACAAATACAGGCATGGATCCAAACCACTGATGCAAGCCAAATGGAAGGTTTGTTTCAACAACAGGCGGCTGGCTATTATAATGTACTGGCAGAACTATATGCCCATTATCAAAGCATGGCGGTTACGGAAAACAACATCCGGACGATGCACCGGTATCTGATGCACTATTGTGCACGGGATGAAACGTTAAGCGACAAAATTACTGCCCCGGATAAAATGGCCGTTTTACTTAACCAGGAGAAGGCCATGCTGCAGTCCGAAGAGATTCCACCGTTGCTGATAGCCGCTAATTTTGTGTACGTGTTCCTGACGGTGCACCCGTTTACCGAAGGTAACGAGAAAATGTCGCGCCTGCTTACTACCTTATTGTTACTTAAATACGGATATCCCTTTATTCAATATGTAAGTCTCGAGCACGAGATTGAAAAACGAAAAGCGGAATACAGTGAAATACTCAACCGCTGTAAAGCGGGCTCCCATGCAGAAAACAATGAACAATGGTTGATTTTTTTCCTTGACAGCCTGCAACTAGCATGCAGCCAACTACCGAAGGCGCTTCCGTCCGCGACTTTAACCGACCCGGGCATAAGTCTTATCCCCCGTGAACAGCAGATACTTGACTACATTAAAGGCACAGGCGTTGTGCAGGTGAGCAACATTGCCGCATCGCTTGATATCAACATCCATACACTCAAAAAAGACCTTTCCAACCTTGTTTCATCCGGATATCTGAACCGGAAAGGAAAAGGAAAGGGTACCTATTATTTTATAAAATAGCTGTATTTTTACCCTAATCATGGTGCTACAATAATGTTTTGCCAATTCTTGTGAAAGATCACCATGCATGGCGCCGAGAGGTATTCTGCCGCTCTACACAGCATTACGCCGCTACAAAAACTCAGTCATTCTGCCATTCAAAAATTACTCAATCACAGGTGTATCCAGCTTTGCTACCGCTGCGTCGATTTCCTCATCACTGAGCACGTGCCTGTGCAGTTTGCCGGCAAAATAATCTTCGTAGGCAGACATGTCGAAATGACCGTGACCGCAGAGATTAAAAAGTATGGTCTTAGTGATGCCTTCCTCTTTGGCGATCTCAGCTTCACGGATAACCACGGCAATGCCATGATTGGCCTCCGGAGCCGGAATAATGCCTTCTGATTTAGCAAATTTAACACCTGCTTCGAACGATTCAATCTGATCCACCGCCTGCGCTTCAATGAGGTTATCGTGAAGCAACTGGCTTACTAATACCCCGGCGCCATGATACCGCAGTCCTCCGGCATGAATCGGTGCAGGCACAAATGTATGCCCCAGCGTGTACATCGGAAACAGCGGCGTCATACCGATGGTATCTCCGAAATCATACCTGAATTGTCCTCTTGTAAGTTTGGGGCATGATGTGGGTTCTGCCGCGATGGCCCGTACCTTTTTGCCTTCTTCCAGGTTATACCGCAGAAACGGGAACGAAATACCGGCAAAGTTGGATCCTCCTCCGAACGGGGCCACAATGATGTCCGGAAAATCTCCGGCTTTTTCCATTTGCGCCACCGCTTCCAGTCCGAGTACCGTCTGGTGGGTGAGCACATGATTGAGTACACTACCCAGCGAGTATTTGACATCCGGATTTGTTACGGCCTTTTCGACGGCCTCCGAAATGGCGATTCCCAGGCTACCTGTTGAATCGGGGTCCGCAGCAAGAATAGACCGGCCTGCGTCAGTCAGATTTGTGGGAGAGGACAACACATTGGCGCCCCAGGTATTCATCATGACTTTGCGGTAGGGTTTCTGGTCATAACTGATGCGGACCATGTACACATCCAGTTCGATTCCGAAATGGTTACATGCAAATGCCAGCGCGCTGCCCCATTGGCCGGCGCCGGTTTCGGTCGTGATTTTTTTTGTACCAGCCTTTTTGTTGAAATAGGCCTGGGGTACGGCCGTATTAGGCTTATGCGATCCTACCGGGCTTACACCTTCATATTTATAGTAGATTTTTGTCGGCGTATCGAGCGCTTTTTCGAAGTTATACGCCCTGTAAAGTGGCGTTGGGCGCCATATGGAATAAATATTGCGAACCTCATCCGGAATATCAATCCACTTCTCGCCAGACACTTCCTGCAGGATTAGTTCTTCAGGGAAAAGCGGCGCAAGCGCTTCAGGACCAATCGGCTCTTTTGTTTTAGGGTCAAGAGGAGGCAATGGTTTGTTTGGCATATCTGCCAGAATATTGTACCATTTTTCCGGAATTTCCTTTTCTGTGAGGGTGATTTTACGCTCTTTCATAGTGTTGTTATTTTAACTTAATAAGGGTTGTTAGGTACATAATTAAAAATTGCGAATCGATTTACATGTTTTAACGAATAATTAAAATCTAAATAATCTTTTTAACAGAAGCACGCATGCAACTTTCATCATAAATGTGTATTATACAATTAGATGCAGCATGCCGAAGAAGTGAAACTGATCCGGAAAGCGCAGGGTGGCTCCGAATATTTCGGCGAAATATATGAAAAGCATTTTGACAGGATTTTCAATTACGTATTTCACCGAGTTACTGATTTTCACCTCGCCAGGGATATCACTTCAGAAAATCATCATTC
>JADFHN010000009.1 GCA_022567155.1 Bacteroidota bacterium | reverse complement strand
TACAGCCAATATTTTCAGTAGTGGTTAGGGTTACAACAGGTCGTTCACAAGCATTATTGAGAGCTTCAGTAACCACCTCTTCACATCCTGACCCGTTTTCAATCACACGCACAGAATAAATTTGTCCCGCACCACCCTGCAGGTCAATGGCCCTGAAGTCGTTGCCATCGGTGTTTGTTCTGGTTCCGGTTACAGGATCGGTATCTAATCCTACATACCATTCAAATGTATAACCCGCGGTTACAGGTCCGCCACCATTATCAACTGCTGCTGCTAATATACCGTTTGGCATACCACCCGCACAGTTTGTAGATGCGACATTTTCTGTAATTACAATAATAATGGGAGGTGGAATGTCTTTTACTTCTATAGTCTGGGCAAGTGATGAACAACCCAGCACATCATTGGTTACTACAAGCGTATAAAAGTTGCCTTCACGGCCTTCGAGGGTAAGCGGTGTAAGCGGATCAGGATCTGCAACTTCATTTCCCGGTGTGGCAGTTGGCCCCTGATACCATGTAAACGTATAATCATTTGCATAGTCATTGGATCCATTTATATCGGTAACAACCGCCGTTACCGAACCCGTAAAACCAATTCCGATGTCGCAAATGGTATTATCTGTTTTACTTAGGGTAATAACCGGATTGATGCTGTTGTCATCCAGAAAAAATGACCGTTGACTTTCACAACCGGTCGCGTCATTAATAACCCGTACGGTATAAGTAAGCCCGCCATTCAGATCAATCGCTGTTTCATTTTCTGTACCTGATACCGTCGCAATACGTTTCAGCGGATCATTTATATCAATTCCTTCATACCATTCGTAGGTATAACCGGCAACTACCGGTATTCCTCCAACGTCAACGGAGGCGGACAGCAAGCCATTTGGCGTAACCGCACCCCCGCAGGTTGTTTCAGGTGAGTCGGCAATAAGGATCACAGGTAAATCAAAGATATCCAGTACATTTATCGGTGGAGTTGGATTTGATGTACAGAAAAGCGAATCAAGTGTAACGGTAACCGTATAAGTGCCCCCATCAATATTGTTAAGAACAGGTCCCGTTTCTCCGGGGATCGGAGGATCATTTATTATATCTGTACCTTCATACCAGGTAAAAGTGAAATTAGTAAAATCTGTAACCGGATTCCCATTGTAGGTAACACTTGTTTCTATACGACCGTCAAAATCAGTTGCTGTAGCCAAAGCCGGGTCGCAAATGGTGTTATTGAAAGGAACTGCAGAAATCACCGGCAGAATTAAAATCTCTGAAATGGACAGGGTATCCGTTTTAGCACAGTTCAGGGAAGAGGTTACTTTTGCGGTGTAGGGAATACCACCCGCCCCGATACCTTCCGCAATTTCACCGTTTATACCTGATACTGTTGCAATCTTATTTGCAGGCAGCGTATTATCACCTTTAAACCATTCAATGATAAATAACGAGGGGTCCTGAGGTACGCCGTCAATGGCTATATCCACCCGTAGTTTTCCATTTGGACTTGCAGGGTCGCAGGATGTTTGCGGAGCCACTTCCGACAAGGTGAGTTCCGGGATTTTAGTGATATTTTCTACCTGTGCAAAACTATACCCGGAAGCACATTGCGTGGCATTATCAATAGCCCGGACAGCATAAATCCCTGGCGGAAGTTTTTTACGGGTTGGATATGCATTATTCAGATCGCCGGGTTCCGTATGCCTGGGATCCAGTAAACTACCGTCTATTTTAAATGTGGCATCAGAATATCGCCACTCAAAGGTATAAAGTAACGAATCCTGCACAATGGCATTAAATATTGCATTTGCAGAAACCTTGCCTGATTCCGGATCTGCACAATCCACGACATCAGCAAGCTCAAAAGTCGTAATATCCGGGAATTCCGGTCCCTGGATCGTTATCGGGTCAGAAAAGGCTTCGCCACAACCGTCACCCCGGTCCACTGATAGCTGGTATTCACCTTTACCTAACCCGCCGATTTTGGTTATGCCATCGGCAATAAATGTGAGGCCGGCAGAAACATCATACCACCTGAAAAGAAATCCTGCATTACCGCCAACCACAGCCCCTTCGAGCTCTCCGTTTTCAGGAGAACAAATAGTCTGGTCGGAAAGTACGGTAATACTTACAACCGGAGGAATTATTGTCCGGATTATGGCAGTATCCAGTGGTAAACTCGTACAGCCTTTTTCAAGATTTGTGACTACGATCGTATATGCTCCTTCAGGCACGCCTGCCAGCCCCGGCAGTTTGTCCAGCAACTTCTTAGTTCCTTCCGGAGAGGGAATTGAATTCAATGTATCCCTTCCGAAATACCATTGAAATCCATATTTGGCATAGTTTGTTGTTTCCACGCCATTTTCGAAAACAAGGGCGTCCAGCCAGCCATCATCCGGGAATGAATCATCGCACTTATTGTTGTCTTTGGTGTTTACCTGTACAACAAAAGGTTGAGGTGTGATCGGAAATGCATAAATATTATTAGCGATTTTACATTCAATTTGCGAAGCGTCATCAAGTAAAACAGGTAACGATGTGCCATCGTCATTCAGCACAATATAAAGGGTAAATGCTTTACCCGAACTGTTAAAAGTGATCCCGGAAAAAATCAGCGTATCGCCAATGTCAAAATTCAGCAGCGACAAATCTGCTGTGTGTAAAAGTGTTGCCGGAGGGGCTGGAACCGGATCAATAGTCGGGTCGCCGTCCCAGAAAGTTACCGGAATTACATCTGAAATGATTCGCGAACCGTCGTTAATGATATTAAACCGAACTTCAATTTCAAGATCGCCGCAAACAGGTGGAATTACTTCTACTGCAGGAAAATAGTTGGGATCACTGGGATCCACATAACCAGGGTCGCCGGGCTGAAGTGTTGGATCATCACCTATAAATGCAATATCAGGAGCAGGATATATCGGGCATCCGCTGGCGCTGATACCCGGTACCTGATTCAAATAAGTATTGAATGGAGTCTGTGGGCCTGGTAGTCCATTATCACATGGATCATTGCCGAAAACCATGGCCTGATTGAGCTGTGGAAAAGGTACTGTGAGGTCGTCATTGATATTGACAACAAAATATCCAGGCTGATTCCACACTTTACGTGATGGCAGCCAGGCATTCTCATTGGAAAAAAACAGCCGTATTTCTCCAAGAGCCTGTGATGATAAGGGGCCGTCAATTTTAAAAGTACCCGGTCCTGCAAAGCACGGTACACAAATGTCAGTTGCACCATCTCCGTTCACATCGGCGATGATAGGGCCTTCGGTCATTGTATGAGACTGGCATGAGGTGGACCAATGTGTGGTTAATCCTGTGGCACCGTCAATGATAGATAATACCTGGGTGTCGCGGTAAATGAGTTCAGGGTTGCCATCATTGTTAAAGTCATAAACTGTGGTGGCCACCACTCCCGACCGGAAGTCATTCAGCGTTTTGGGGCCGGCCCATAGCTGAACCAGGGTCCCGGGTGCTCCTTCTTCAAGCGCATAAAGCTGGTTGCCGGCGATGAAGTTAGCTTCGAGAATCCCATCGCCATCCAGTTCGCCCAGATTTACCCTACCGGTACCCCACGGCCATCCGTTCGGATAAGTGACTTTGCTTGCGCCTGATCCCGTGTCAGGATGGGTAGGTAAAAAGGAGCCTACTGTTCCCTTGGATACATTCCAGTAAAAAACGGCTGTATGTCCAAAATTGCTTCCAATGGCACCGGACAGAAATACGTCAAGATTACCGTCATCATCAAAGTCAGCAACACTTGTGGAGCTGAAATTTGTAATTCCATACTCAAATACATCATTAAGAACTTTCGGAAAATACTGGTCCAGGCCCAGGGCGTTCATATCATTTGCCACTGTAAGTGTAACAGGTGTACGGGAGGCCATATTAGGCACATTATAAATAATAGATCCGCTTACCAATTCGAGGTTGGGCGAACCGGGAATAATATTAACCGCAACCGGTGCGGCATTCACTTCCGTATTCCAGTCGCCACCTGCATCGGCAAGCAATACACCTGACTCCGCAGCATAAATCCGGTTTTTTAAATAAATTTCTGCTTTACCATCTCCGTCAAAATCAGCAATCCCCGGAATTCCCGGCCGTTCGCTGCCAAGGTCAATGCCATAAACCATTACAAGGTCGCCGATACCGCTGTCATAATCGAACCTTGCCAGAAAATATTTTTGAATTTGCTTATTACTGTTTTTGCGCTGGTAAACGGTAGCAAATAGTTCTGCAGTTCCGTCTTTATCAATATCGGCGATTAATACTTCAAGGTCGAAAAAGAAGGTGCTGCCACCGACTTTAAATACATCTCCCGGAGAGGGGTCAGTGGTTTTATAAGAAGCTTTGATATCGCCGGCATCGGATCCGTCGGCCTGGTCGTCGGTGGTGGCGATCACCCTGATCTGCTGATTCCATTTTGATGTGGCCACTACATCAGGTATGCCATCGCCGTCCACATCGCCTATGGCCATTTTGGATTGGGTATCAACAGTATTCTGACCTGATACAGCCGGATTATCCAGGATATCAAAAAAGTCTGTATTTACCGGAGGCATGATACTGCAATCGGTATCATCACCTACAAATGTCAGTCCGTAAAATCCGGCACAATCCGGGTCATTAATATCAATTTTGCCGTCGCCGTCATTATCTATGCCATCGGCACAGTTACAACCCTTTTCGATGGTAGGTGCAAACTGGCATTCGGCATTGCTGCTGCAGTCAACTAACCCGTCTCCATTCAGGTCCACACCAAGATTGCAATCAGCGGATTGTCCATAGCTTATTATAAATCCTGCAAACAAGCCAATGAACAAAATTATTAATCTTTTCACAGTAATTTATTTGGGACAAATTAGATTAAATAATGTATTATTCGCAATTCATCATAGGTATATACCCTGAGAAGCCAAAAAAGTAACCCATATTTACGTTAAATTTCTATATAATAGCCAACGTAAATTACCATTTAAAAAAATAATAAAGAAATATATTTTTTTAAAACTAAACTACGAGAGTATTACATATAATTAATTAAATTTTAGATAAATATTTAATTTGTAAACAGGGATTTTACCGGATGATAGAAACGGATCCTGTTGATGATTTGCCATCATCGCAGGTGATCACATAAAAATAAGCCCCTTCCGCCAAAACTTCACCAGAGTCTGATTTGCCATTCCAGTCATTGTTGTATGGTTTGGCTTCAAATACCGTATTTCCGTTTCGGGAAAAGATAACTATTTTACAATCCGGAAAATTCTGCATATTTTCAATGACCCAAAAATCATCGATGGTATCACCATTTGGAGAAAACATTTTCGGTGCGGTGATGGGAAGAACATCACCTGTATCCTGGACGAATATGGTGATTTCTGCAGATCCGCTGCATCCGTCAAGGTCTGTCCCTGTTACTGTATAGGTGGTGGTCGTTGCTGGAGAAGCCACGGGATCAGGAATATCCGGGTCATTCAGCGTTTCGCCCGGTATCCAGGTATAGGAGGTTGCTCCTGTGGCCTGAAGTTGCGCGGACTGCCCGAGAAGCACCGTGTCTTGATCAGTCTGAACCGTAATAATTGGGCTTAGCAGTGTAGTTACAGCTGTAGTATCTGACGATTCGCAGCCGTTGTTGTTTAGCACCGTTACCCAATAGTCGCCTTGCTCTCTGACCGTGATGGAAGAGGTGGTGCCGCCGGTACTCCATATGTAGGAATTAAAATCCCCGACAACGACTAAATCAACACTGTCGCCTACGCAAAAAGGCATGGTCCCAACAATGGATATCTCAAAATCCGTTGGTCCGGAGATTACGATATTTTGAATAGAGGAATCCGTACAGTTCTGGCCTTCATAACTGACAGATAGATTTACATCAAACGTGCCTTCCGTGGTGTAATCATGAACAGGGTTTTCTTCATTCGAAGTATTATTGTCGCCAAAATCCCAGGTAAAAAGTGCGGTTTGCCCGGTTTCAACAATTGTTTCATTCGTAAATTGTACCGGGTTTCCTATGCATGAAGTTCCGCTGATCGAAAAACCAACGGAAGGAGGTGGAAAGGTTGTCACCGGTATATTTTCTGTATCCACATTACAGGTTGATGTGGTGCTGGAAATCTGAACGGTGTAACTGCCGGCGATTGTAGCCACATATGAATTTGCCGTGGCTCCGGCAATTGCAAGATTGTCTTTTACCCACTGATACGTATAACCCGGTTCGTTGTTTACGGTAAGCGTCACGCTATTTCCTTCACAAAAATCGGTGTCACCAGACGCCTGAATAGAAAAATCAGGAGGATTGATTACCTCTACCAGGGTGGCCGCAGGGGCGCTACGGCATTCTCCAAGTAAGATAAAGGCCAAATACTGCCCGGCAAGGTTGGCCGTCATATTGGTAATTACCGGGGTACGTTCTGTAGAAGAAAAATTACCGGGGCCGGTCCATTCATAGGTTGCATCCGTCACTTCTTCAATGGAAAGCTGAACAGACTGCCCAATACATGCCGGGCCATCATTGGAAGCAACCGGGTTTGGCGGCAGGTTACCGGTTGACAATGATACATTAAGCGTGGCGGATGATCTGGAGCAAGAGCCTCCTTCGGAGAGAGCCGTTACTACATAAGCTCCAGGTTCGGTAATGTCAAGAAAAGGATCTGTGCTGTTTTTAACTTCGTTGCCGTCTTTTTTCCAAATATAATCTAAAAACAATCCTTTTGTTGCCTGTAACCTGATGGTTTGTCCATTGCATATCGAAAGAGTCGGACCATTAAGTATATCCGGATTTAAACAGTTGGTCATCCGGACAACGGTAAGCTGATAGTCTTTCGAAACGTCATTAAAAGATGTTACGGCGATGTCAGGTTTGCCGTCGCCGCTCAGGTCCGCAATTTTTGTATTAATGGAACTGAGACTTTGTGTGATAGTAATTTTACTGAAATTAAATGTGGATATTGTAGAGGTATTACGCAAATAAGTAATATTTGAACCGTCAATTGAGGTTGTGGCAATATCAGGTTTTCCGTCACCATTCAAGTCGCCAAGGCCTATGCCCCAGGGCCTGGTACCTGTTTCAAAGAACACTTCTGTATCGAAATCCAGATCTCCGTTGCTTTTGTTTTTAATTACTGCAAGGGTGTTTTGGATAGTTTGTGCAACGATCAGATCATTTATCCCGTCACCGTTAATATCACCCACCTCAATGGTATTGTTATTTCCTTCCAGTACCAGTTCGCGTGATGCTTCAAAGCTTATACTTCCTTCAATACTGGTATTCTTTAATACATACACGTTATCATCAAGAAGCGGAGACGTTATAATTTCAGGTTTGCCATCGCCATCAAGGTCTGCTACCGCCAGCCCGTTAGTGGTTTTAGCGCCTGTCACTTTAAACTCCAGGTGGTTAAATTCAAATTGAATATTTCCCGGTGTACTTTTGTTTATAAACACTTCAACAGTGCTGCTCTCGGAAACAGCCACGCTTTCGGTATTGGTTGTTATGATTTCCGGCTTGCCATCTCCGTCAAGATCACGTATTATGATTCGTTGTGCACGATCTCCTGCAGCCAGGAAAATGGATATGGCATTACTGAATTCTATATTACCCGGTGTAGAAATATTCCGGAATACAAATATCTGGTTGCGTGTATTCCCTGCCCGTGAAACAACCAGATCAGGTTTGCCGTCACCGTCGAGATCACCATGTGTAATGTTGGAAGTTGGTGCATTTACATCCAGTTCAGGATTGGTGAATTTATTCAGTGTTGTAAAAGCAAGGGTATTTGCGGTTGAAGTATTGTGAAAGATTGTCAGATCGTCGGAAATATCTTCTGTTTTCGTTGTGGCTACATCATTAAGACCGTCACCATCCAGGTCTGAAATGGTCAAATCGGATATCTTTTGTGGTGAGGTAAAACTACTAATAATATGCTGGCTTGCATCTGAATCTTCTCCCGAAAAATTGATGATGAAGATTGCTGAACTGTATCCGGTTAACCCGGTAACTAAATTTGTTACAGATATAGATGAGGTTGTTGCACCTGATGGAACCAGAACTTCAATAAAATTTTCGGTTGATGTAATAATTTCTCCACGCATTGCTCCAAACACAGCAACCAGTTTCGTGGGATCTGTAGAAAAGTTTGAGCCGGAGATACCAACAATGGAATTAACGGTTCCTTCCACTTTATTGATGGAAGAAATCACCGGGGCCTGGCCTTTGGAATGCAAGACTATACCAGCCCAGAAGAGCATAAAAATACAATACTTCATAATGTAGTTAATATGAAATGATGTGGGAATGTAACCTGTTAATATTTTCTTTTCAATCATCAAATTCATGCTTAAATCTGGGTCTGCTTTCTTTATCAGGTTCTTCTTTAACTGGTTTAAATGGTTTTATTCTCATGGTATTATCAAAAAATGTGGAATAATTCTCTTTTCTTGGAATGGGATCTCCAATTAAAAATGAAATTTGGATTTCGTGTGATGTTAAATTAATACCACTAACACTGGTTGCAGGGTATTCGAATGCATATCCTATGGAAAGTCCATTATTCAACTTGAGACCAAGCAACCCCATGTAGCCGAAATCCTGCCGGTAACCGCCTCCCAGCCAAAACACATCCTGGTAGTGAAAGATGGTACCGCCTTCGAATTGTGTGGGAATTCCCTGGTATGACCTGTAAAGAAAATAGGGTTCCAGCGCATTTTGGCCGTCAGCAAAATAGATCATATAGTCGGCAGTAACATTAAAGTTGCTTAAAGCGTCAAATTCTCCTTTATCGAAATCAGTTGTACTATATGTTGCTGTTTTGAACAGTTTTGGCAAAACAAAACCAATATTAAAGTTGCTAATATGATAAGCAATGCCGGCATTTCCCGCTAAGGAAATACTGTTTTTAAGCACGCCTGCAAGTACAACAGGATCATTCAGGTTCACACCTTCGCTGAGATCCAGGTTGTTAAACGCTGAACCTCCCGAAATACCGAAACTTATAAAATGGTTCCAACCCAGGCCGACGGTGTATCCGAAGGTAAGTAGCCCGGAAGTAGTTTTAAAAATACCGGCTTCATCCTGCGTGATGTTGGCTCCGAGATTCACACCAAACTTCAAAGCCGTATGGTACAGAAAATTAGTGGTTACAGGTGCATCATCTATCCCGATCCATTGCCTGCGGTGGGTGAGTACAAATGTGGACCTGCCCTCTAAACCTGCATAAGCAGGGTTGTACATATAAGGATTTGTAAAAAACTGGGTAAATGTGGGTATATCCTGGGCTGCAAGTTTACTTGCAAACAGGTAAAATAACGATAAAATTAATATTTTAGTAGTTTTTAAAGGCATGTAGAGACTAAAAAATTAAATCCGGCCCAAGTTATTGATTATTTCATATTATAATTGGTAACCAGTTGAAAGTTATAAAGATTACTATTAAAACCGATTATTTATAGGAACTTTGTATTTTTTGATTTTCTTTATCTCAATTTCACTAAATCTACCGTTTAGTTAATACGTATGACCAGAAAGTTATGGATTTTGTTGTTTTTACTGGTGCTGAACGGTTCAGTTATGGCGCAGTTCTATATCGGGCCCAAAATCGGCTTTACTGCTTATAAATCAAGGTTTAACTTTCCTGAGGATGAAGAGTTTTTTGATCAGAAATGGAAAGTAGGTTATCAGATAGGCGTCGGATTTGATTTGCCGCTCGAAAATATTTTTCATTTTTACACCGAACTTTATTACAGCCGGAAGGGTAAAAAAACCCTGATCGTTGAATCCGGCCTGACGAATAACGCAACGTATAGTTTTATTGAAGCACCCATTATGCTGAGAATGTCATTTGATGGTGGCACGGCCGAGGCCGGAAGGTATAACTGGCATATTGATATTGGACCGACCATCGGATACTGGCTTGGCGGAAGCGGAACCTTACAGGCAGATGGACCAAAGGCAACCTATAAGATCGTTTTTGGAGAGTCTGACGGGAGCAATACATTAGGTACAACCATGTTTATTACCGAAGCCAACAGGTGGCAATGGGGCTTAAACCTGGGAGTAGGGATTGAATATCCGGTAATTCAACAACAGTCCGTTCTTATTGACCTCCGGCTGGGCCTGGGAAGTACACATCTTGCTTCAGACAATGGCCAGGCCAATCTTCCGGTGCTTGGTTTTGCTGACAGCATGAGCGTGAGTTTCCTCGAAATAATACTTTCTGCCACTTACGTATTTGAGATTGACTATGGACAAACCAGGAAAGGGAAAAGTACGATTAAAAAAAGAAAACAAAATTAAAGGATTTCAGGCAAGCAGGATGGACTGAATTTAGTATTAACACTTTCCCCGATTAAAGCTGCTTGTTGCATTTTCTTCTGAAATTTGTTTTGATTTTATTTTATTACAGGCGTTTATTCCTTTTATTTGCGACATTCTTATCCAGAAAGACTGAGGGATCGGGCCCTTTGAAGTCTTGGCAACCTTTCCACCCATTGGATTTCGGTGCCAATTCCCACCCTGACGAATTAATTCGGGGGTAGATAAGTTCAAAAGCCCCATCTGCATCACTTCCTGGATAATTTATAAAAAAATACGTGTAACTAATTGTTATTCAGTTGAATATCAGAGATATATTAATTAAACGTATCCTTATTCTTGACGGAGCAATGGGTACGATGATCCAAGGGTACAATCTGGAAGAAGATGATTTCCGGGGACAGCGTTTCAAAGATCATCCAAAACTGTTAAAGGGTGACAATGACCTGCTTTGCCTGACAAAACCTGAAATTATCAAACAAATTCATGAAGCGTATTTCGATGCCGGAGCAGATATTGCGGAAACCAATACGTTCAATAGTACATCCATTGCACAGGCGGATTACGGACTTGAAGATATCGTTTATGAACTAAATATTGAAGCTGCCAGGATTGCCAGGAAAGTTGCAGACAGATTTACTGCTAATGATCCCGGGAAGCCACGTTTTGTAGCCGGAGCGATTGGTCCTACCAATAAGACGGCTTCTTTATCGCCAGATGTTTCTGATCCGGGATTCAGGGCCATTACCTTTGACCAGCTTTCTGAAGCATATAAAGAACAGGCACGGGGCCTCATGGATGGTGGTGTAAATCTATTACTTGTGGAAACCGTGTTTGATACACTGAATGCAAAGGCGGCATTGTTTGCTATCAGAGAACTATTTAAGGAATCCGGAAAAGAACTGCCGGTAATGGTATCGGGCACTATCACCGATGCAAGCGGCAGAACACTGTCTGGACAGACCACCGAGGCATTTATAATCTCTGTTTCGCATATACCCTTACTCAGCATTGGGCTTAATTGTGCACTGGGAGCCAGCGCATTACGCCCTTATTTGAAAGTGATGGCTCAGAAATCGGATTTCTTTGTAAGCACACACCCCAATGCAGGATTACCCAATGAATTTGGCGAATATGATGAATCACCGAAAGATATGGCAAATCAAATTGAAGAATTTCTAAAGGACGAATTAGTGAATATTGTAGGGGGATGTTGCGGAACAACACCTGAGCATATCCATGCCATCGCGGAGGTTGCAAAAAAATATAAACCGAGAAAAATAGGTATGCAATCTACTGTGGGCAGTTAATAATTCTGATTATTTAGCTTTTTTAAATATGAATAAGTTCAATAGCGAAGAAATGTGAAAGATTTAGGCATTATGTCAAAGGTAACTAAATCCCTTCTTGGGAGGCCTGCCTGCCGGCAGGGGTGGATTTATAAAATAAGAGTAATAGAGCTAAAAATCACTGAAAAGTATGAAAGAAGAATATAATAATCAATAGGGTAAAGCAGGGATAAATTTACCTGCTAATAAAGTTAAATGGTCAATTCTATATTTTATATTTAAACGATTTGAATAACAGATATTTACAATTAAGCGGGTTGGAGCCGCTGATAATAACCCCGGAAACGAATTTTATCAACATCGGTGAACGGACCAATGTGACTGGTTCGCGGCAATTTCTACGCCTGATCAAAGAAGATAAATTTGAGGAGGCACTGGTGGTAGCGGTGGATCAGGTGAATGGCGGAGCACAGATACTCGACGTCAACATGGATGAGGGTATGATAGATGGAAAAGAAGCCATGGTGAAGTTTTTGTTGTTGATTGCCAGCGAGCCGGATATTGCAAAAATCCCGATTATGGTCGATTCCTCTAAATGGGTAATTATTGAAGCGGGTCTGAAATGTCTGCAGGGCAAAGGCATCGTTAATTCCATAAGTCAGAAGGAAGGTGAAAAAAAGTTTATTGAATACGGGGAAAAAATAAAAGAATATGGTGCGGCTGTGGTGGTAATGGCATTTGATGAGGAAGGGCAGGCTGATACATACGACCGAAGAATATCAATTTGCGAAACCGCATACAATATCCTTGTAAACAAAGTGGGGTTTTCTCCTACCGACATTATTTTCGACCCTAACATTTTTCCGGTTGCCACCGGTATTGAAGCGCATCGAAGGAACGCACTGGATTATTTCCATGCCACCAGATGGATAAAGGAAAACCTGCCCGGAGCGTATGTAAGTGGAGGTGTGAGCAATATATCTTTTTCATTCCGTGGAAATAATATGGTAAGAGAGGCCATGCACTCGGCGTTTTTGTACCATGCGATTAAACACGGTATGGATATGGGAATTGTTAATCCGGCCATGCTAGTAGTGTATGATGAAATTCCACCGGATCTGCTGGAACGGGTTGAAGATGTGTTGCTGGATCGACGCGATGATGCTACGGAGCGACTAACAGAATTTGCCGGGAATATCAAGGGTGTTTCAAGAAAGAAAGATGCGGATGACACCTGGAGGAAACTGAGTATCGGAGAGCGGCTTTCGCACGCGTTGGTAAATGGGATTACTGAATTTATTATAGACGATACGGAAGAAGCCCGTAAGCATTACAAGAGTCCATTGAAAGTGATTGAAGGGCCACTTATGGACGGAATGAACATTGTGGGAGACCTGTTTGGATCCGGCAAGATGTTTCTTCCTCAGGTGGTTAAAAGTGCAAGGGTAATGAAACAGGCAGTGGGATACCTGGTTCCCTACATGGATGAAGAAAAGAAATTAACTGGAAATGTACGGTCGCAATTAAAGATATTGCTGGCCACCGTAAAGGGAGATGTGCATGATATCGGGAAGAATATTGTGGGGGTAGTCTTGTCTTGCAATAATTATGAGATAATTGATCTGGGAGTGATGGTGCCGGCAGAGAAAATACTGGATACAGCAGTAAAAGAAAAAGTGGATGTCATTGGGCTGAGCGGACTCATTACACCTTCGCTTGAAGAGATGGTAGAAGTTGCAAGCGAAATGCAGCGGCGTGGTATGAAACTTCCGTTGCTGATAGGGGGTGCCACCACCTCGAGAATTCACACTGCCGTTAAGATTGATCCTGCGTATGATGGGCCGGTAGTACATGTGCTTGATGCGTCAAAAAGTGTGCCTGCAACCAGCGATTTACTGAATTCCGAAAGGAATATTGAATTTATTCGTAAAATAAAGGCTGACTATGAGATCCTAAGAAGGAATCATTTCAAAAAAAGGGAATCAAAAGAATACCTGACGTTTTCAGAAGCAAAGAAAAATGCTTTTGTTGCGGATTGGAGAAAGCCGAACTTTCTCAAACCGGTTTTTACTGGAAATAAGGTATTTGAAAATTATCCATTGGATGAGATAATAAAATACATCGACTGGACACCTTTTTTCCACACCTGGATGATGAAGGGCAAGTACCCTGCAATATTTAGTGACCCAAAACATGGCTATGAAGCCAAAAAACTCTTCGACGATGCAAACAACCTGCTTGACCGAATTATCGGAGAAAATTTGCTGAAAGCCAACGCGGTAATTGGGATATATCCGGCAAATGCAATCGGTGATGATATTGAAGTTTACGACATTGATGACAAATCGCGGATCATCCGGGAATTTCATTTTTTACGGCAGCAGGGAAAAAAATCCGCCGGAGTTCCGAATATTTGCCTCTCTGATTTTATTGCTCCTGAAAGCGCAGGTATTCATCATATTGGTTTTTTTGCCGTAACAGCAGGGGTAGGAATTGATACGGTTATTGAAAAATATCAGGAATCCCATGATGAGTACAACATTATTATGATAAAAGCATTGGCCGACAGGTTGGCAGAAGCCCTTGCTGAGTTGATGCACAAAAAAGTTCGTGAGAAGTTTTGGGGGTATGCCTCTAATGAAAAAATGGATTATGAGGATTTACTTAAAGAGCAATACCAGGGGATCCGTCCAGCGCCTGGTTACCCCGCATGTCCGGATCATACAGAGAAGAAAAAAATATTTGACCTGCTGCATGTTGAAGAAAGTACGGGTATAACTCTAACGGAATCCATGGCGATGGCGCCCGGGGCATCCATATGTGGTTATTATTTCAGTCACCCTGAATCGCGGTATTTTCCGGTAGGTAAAATTGGTAAAGACCAGGTTGAAGATTACGCCAGAAGAAAAGGAATGGCGGTGAAGGAGATAGAAAAGTGGCTGGCGCCAAACCTAAATTATTGAACTGAAAAATAAATTATTCGTCAGAATGAAAGTAACTGAACATTTTAAAAATGCAGATAAAACACTTTTTTCTATCGAAATACTGCCCCCTTTGAAGGGTGAAAGTATAGAAATACTTTATAACCACCTGGATCCGATGATGGAATTCAAGCCTCCTTTTATAGATGTGACCTACCACCGGGAAGAGTATGTATATAAAAAACGCGGAGATGGTTTGCTAGAGCGAAGATCCATCCGGAAAAGACCCGGTACGGTGGGCATCTGTGCGGCCATACAATCGAAGTATGATGTGGATACCGTGCCTCATATTATCTGCGGAGGGTTTACCCAGGAAGAGACAGAAAACGCATTGATCGATCTTAATTTTCTGGGTATTGACAATGTGCTTGTAATCCGCGGCGATGCAATAAAAAACGAAAAACGGTTTGTTCCTGAAAAAGACGGACATAATTATGCTACCGAATTACTGAATCAGGTAGTTAATATGAATAACGGGAAATACCTTGACGAAGAGCTAAAGAATGCGTTTCCCACTGAATTCTGTATTGGTGTGGCGGGTTATCCTGAAAAGCACTTTGAGGCGCCGAATATGAAATCGGATTTAAAATACCTGAAAGAGAAGATAAAGCTTGGTGCGGAGTATATTGTGACCCAGATGTTTTTTGATAACAACAAATATTTTGATTTCGTGAAATGCTGCAGGGAGGAAGGAATAGATGTTCCTATTATTCCCGGGTTAAAACCGATTACTACCAGTCGCCAGCTCAGCATTTTGCCCAGTTTTTTCTACATTGACATACCTTCGGATCTGGCTGAGGAGATTGTTAAGTGCAAGGACAATAAGGCCGTGGTAGAAATAGGGGTGGAGTGGGCGGTACAGCAGTCGAAGGAGCTAATGGAATTCGGTGTACCATGCCTACATTTTTATTCGATGGGTAAGGCCGAACCTGTCAGGCGTATCGCTTCAGAGTTGTTTTAAAAATCTTTGATCTGTAAATACAAGGAACATTCAATTCAAGGTTCATCTTGTTTAATGTGTTTTCGCGGATCAAGTCATCCTGCTATCTTTCTGCCCACCGTTGCTAGTGGCAATCCCGTGGCAGGAGGGCACCAGGAAATTGAAAATGTGGAGGAAAATGAAAATGTGGCTTAAGCCAAATAAAGGTGAATAGATTGCAGTCGGCTCTATACTCGTCTGCTTCATTGGATGCAGTCGGCTCTATTCCCGTTCCGCAAAGCGGGACGGATAGCAAAAACAATACTAAATCCGACTTTAGCCACATAAAAGAGGCTGATGATGTTAAATGATGTATGTGTGGGCTTGATATTACGGTGCGCCTGCCTGCCGTAGTATACGTAGGCATGGCTGCACCTTATTCCATCTATTGATTTTTTTCTATAAATATTTCGGGTACGCTGTACCCTTCTATTTTCTGCCAATAAGCGATTTGTTGGCAAGGTGCGGTGCACCGTACTATTTTTGTTTTCTTTAGCCTCAAAAAAGAGATCGTAGGGCTGATCCTAGAACCTGTGAAGGGAAAGAGTCTGAGCGGACCCGTCCGAATGGCTCAGCCGGGCGGACGTTCAGACCAGTTGTATATTGGGTAGTCATGCCATAACTAAACATTATCCTCCGTTTTTAAGTAATTTAGGATCAGAAATCTATTTGGTATATGAAGATCATCGAATGCCCCAGAGATGCCATGCAGGGTAAAGATAAATTTATCCCTACTTCAGTGAAAGCGGAATATTTAAACCTACTGCTGAATACCGGATTTGATACGATCGACTTCGGAAGTTTCGTGTCGCACAAGGCGGTCCCCCAGATGAAAGATACTGCAAAGGTGCTGGCAAAACTTGACCTTTCGGGAACACAATCGAAATTACTGGCGATCGTTGCGAATCTCAGAGGGGCCGGCGAAGCTTCTGAATTTGATGAAATTCATTACCTGGGATTTCCGCTTTCTATTTCCGAGACGTTTCAGCTACGCAATACCAACAAAACCATTGTAGAAGCACTCAATACTGTGGAAGAAATTCAAAACCTTTGCACTGCATCCGGCAAAGAGCTGGTGGTTTACCTGTCGATGGGGTTTGGAAATCCGTATGGTGATCCGTATAATGTGGATATTGTGCAGCAGTTTTCGGGCATTCTGGCAGCTATCGGAATACATACCATATCCCTGGCTGATACCATCGGTGTTTCGGACACTGAAAATATCACCTACCTCTTTTCCAGCTTAACATCCGAGTATCCGGGCATAGAGTTCGGGGCCCATCTGCACAGTAATCCCCGTACGGCATATCAGAAAATTGAAGCTGCATTCGACGCCGGATGCAGGAGATTCGACGGGGCCATCAACGGATACGGCGGCTGCCCTTTTGCTGAAGATATACTGGTAGGAAACATTGCTACAGAGCGTATAATAGATTTAGCTGTACAAAAAGGTGACAAAACAGGAATAAATAAGACTGTTTTAGCAGAATGCCTGCAAATGGCTGTTAACGTTTTTAAACCCTAAACAAAAATGCTCATGCTATGAAGGCGGGATGCATCTCTTAATTAATCCTTTTTCAGAGGGAGCGTAGCGACCGCGTGCCCGCCGTAACGAAGTGAAGGAGGGAAGAATCTCATTAATAGCACCCTTCTGTCAATGAGACTCTGGCTTATGCTTTTCAAACATGAACCTCTTCGCTGCGCTCCGAGAAAGAGTCTGAAAAAATGAGACCCTTTCAAATCGTCATTTTTTAAAGGACGATTTTGAGTTCAGTTTATATTTTTTGCCTGGCAATGACACGATCAGCCCGCTGAATTCGAGATTGAGCAGTAGAGAAGCCAGTTGGTTGATAGGGATCTGCGATTTCCAGCTTAACTCGTCCACCATTAATCCGTCGGCGAAAGACTGAAGCAGCCGGATAATGTTTTTTTCCTGCTCGTTTAAATCAGTAAGATCAACCGGTTCATCTGGTTTTTGGTCGCTTTCGGGCCAGCTCAGCAAGTATTCGATGTCCTTCGGATTGGTAAGGATGCTTGCTTTATGATTTCTGATCAGCTTGTTGCACCCTTCAGAATATGAAGAGTGGAGATCGCCCGGTACGGCAAATACTTCACGGTTGTATCCGTTTGCCAGTTCGGCCGTAATCAGCGCCCCGCCTCTTTCAGCTGCTTCCACGACTATTACAGCATCTGCCATGCCGGCAATGATCCGGTTTCTGGTAGGAAAATGAGGTGCATCCGGTTTTGTTTCCGTCAGGTATTCCGTCATTACGCCTCCCGATTCCATCATTTGTGAAGCTATCTTCCGGTGAATGCCCGGGTAAATGATGTCGATTCCTGAGGCCATTACCCCAACGGTTTCCAGGCCGTTTTTTAAGGCAATCTTGTGTGCATGAACATCGATGCCATATGCAAGACCACTTACAATCAGCGGGTTATGATCCTTGACACCGGATATTATTTCTTCCACGATCCGTTTGCCGTAAGCGGTGGCACTACGGGTTCCCACAATCGAGATCACTTTGGGGTTGTTTAAATTTCCGTTGCCCTTATAAAAAATGATGGAAGGTGCATCGTTTATTTCTTTGAGTTTTTTCGGATAGGCTTTGTCGGTGTAACAAAGTATGACGCCCCCTGCTTTTTGTACTTTTTCAAATTCCTCTTCTGCTTTCCGGAAGTAAACTTCGGTATTTTTCAGCGAATCTGCAATTTTTTCACCAATGCCGGGTATTCTCCTGAGCCGGCTGTTAGGAGTGTTGAAAACAGCTTCGGCTGAGCCGCTGTAACTGATGAGTTGTTTGATTAATATATCACCAATTCCAGGGATGAAACTGAGGGCAAGCTGATATACTTTCTCTTTCAACTCAGGGCAATTCGTTTTTCACCTGCATAAGAAAAGATTTTACCCGTGTCAATGAATCGATCATTTCGATTTTATCCTTCATGGCCCCTTTTTCATTCTTCAGCATTTCACTTGCGCCGCTTAGTGTAAAACCGCGCTCTTTCACAAGGTGATAAATAAGTTTCACGTTCTCAACATCTTCCTTCGTAAACTGACGGTTTCCTTTTCTGTTTTTATTTGGTTTTAGAATACTGAATTCAGTTTCCCAAAACCGTATAAGGGATGTGGCAACTCCGAATATGGCTGCTACTTCACCAATCGAGTAGTATCTTTTCTCAATAATTTTTTCTTTGTAAGGCATGTTGATAAAATTATTTCTGAATATAAGTAATTACACCTGAATCACCAATAAAAATTTTTGCTTCCGGAAAATCTGATTCGGTTAAGGCTATTATTTTTTTTATCGCCCTGCTTTCAGGATCAATTACAGGTATCCCCAGGCCGGTTTGTATGGCTGAAATTATTTTTCCCTCCAGAAATTTTCCCGTATGATCTGTATAAACTCTTATGATGGGAGCGTACGCATTTTCACCTCGTAAATTGAATCGCTTGTAGGTACAGAAATTGCCCAGGCTGTAGGCAATGAATCTGCTTTTATAAACTTCCACTGCCCGGACTACATGAGGACCGTGTCCGAAAATAATATCAGCACCGGAATCAATGAGCGTATGGGCAAATACATATACATTACCTCTGTTTTCGCCATAAAATGTCTCGGTTTCTCGCGTAACATGCTGGTGGTCTTTGCCTTCGGCTCCACCATGAAAAGACACAAGTACGATATCTGCAAGTGAGTCAAGATATAAAATGATTTTTCGGGCTGAATCCAGGTCGTTCAGGCTTGCGGTGCCTTTGTTAGGAGCAAATGCCGCAAATCCGTAAATAATTCCATCTTTTTTAAATATCGTGTAGGGTTTTGAGTCAAATCCGGCATAATGTATCTGAAGGCTGTCAAGAATACGGGATGTACTTCTCCGGCCTTCAGGCCCGAAATCTCCCGAATGATTGTTGGCAACACTCAGCACATCAAAACCAGCCTGGTGCAGGTTACCGGCCATGTATGGCGGCATCCGGAACAAATAGCATTTTTGCGGATTCCGGCAGTTCTTTGGTGTTCCTCCGTCATCGAGCAGCACACCTTCCAGGTTTCCGAATGTCAGATTCGTACTTCTGAGGATATCTGCTACGTTTGATAACAGGTATTTGCCGGAATCTTCCGGAAGGTATCCCGAATCAGGATAATTCGTACCCAGCATAATATCACCAACACCTGTTATGGTCACAGTATCTGGAAAAATGCGGTATATTCCGATTTCAACCGAATCCTGTATAACAAACTCACGGGAAATGCGTGTTGAGTCAGGGCTTTTTACATGCGTTGTGTCTGAAGTAATGGCCGCAGGCGTTTTGACAGTTCGATGAACTTTACATGAACCGATAAAGTAACCTGTCAGTAAAATAATATATATGTAAGTCCGTACCCGCATAGATTTTGAAGCCAGACAAAATTAAAAAACACTGTGTATGAACACAGCCAATACCAGAATAATTAATGATAATTTTTTGGTTAGTTCCGTTAAATCGTATTTTGAGGCGTTACTGCAGGCACAAGTTTGGTCAACGCTGCAGCAAACAACAGGGAGATTTTCTGGTGCGTGGCTTCAGGCGCAGATAAGTGAGTTGGTTAGTTTATCGTGTCCTGATAATACAAAAAAACTAACGTTATTACATACCTGCCCCGAGGCGGGGGTTTACTTGCCCGACATGGTTTATCCTGGCGGATCCGGGTAATCCCGCTATAAACTAACGTCATTACCCGGTTTATCCGGGTAATCCCCCTAATGAAACACTAATTCCGGTTAATACCTATGTACTGCTTTTTTCGAGGAGATTACCCGACATCGCTTTGCTATTCGGGTAATGACGACATGGGGGAGGCAGCGTCATCTCATCTAAATTCACCAATTTCATCAACCTTAGCCAGAGTAGGGAAGAGAAGTAGGTAAATCCGCACGCATTGCGTCATAGGCGTCCCAACGGGCATGCGCGCGATTGTTATTAATCTAGCGGAATAGTGGCTTGCTTTGCTTTGGCAAGCAGGTTGGCAAATTCCTTCTCGCCCAGCTCTCTTTCAAAAAACCCAATCGGATTCACCTGTACACCATTTTTCAACACTTCGTAATGGAGATGTACACCTGCTGATCTGCCTGTACGGCCCATATACCCGATCAATTCACCCCGCTTTACTTTCCGGCCTTTTACCACATTGAACAAATTCAGATGTGCATACCGCGTTTTATACCCATAGCCGTGGTCAATGATAATCAGATTACCAAAACCACCATAAGTCATTTGTGCAAGTTTCACCGTTCCATTGCCGGTAGCATAAACAGGTACGCCTGTTTTTCCCATAAAATCAAGTCCCCTGTGGGTCATCCATTTATTGTAGATCGGATGCAGGCGCATGCCAAAAACGGTAGATAATCTTCGTAAATCTTTATTGTCAACAGGTTGTATGGCAGGCATGCAAGCCCAGAAATTATCCCGCTCATTTGCATAACTGGCCAGTGTATCCAATGAGGCCTCCTGTATGTGTAATTTGGCCTTAAGTTTTTCGATTCGTTGGTATACCGAAACAATCTTCTGCTCGAAGATAAGCCGCCGTGATAACAAATCCTTGAAAGAACGTGCACCACCAAAACCAGCCATTCGAATAACAAGCGGCAAAGAGTCAAGCTCGAGGATCACACGGATCTCTTCATCGTGTACCCACAGGGCCTCGATAAGAAAATTCAGACTTTCAACTTCCATTTCAAGAAGCTGCCATTTCATTTCCAGGTTTTGCTGTTCGGCAGTAAATCTGGCTTCTTTGGGACTGGGGTAATAACGGTGCAAGATTAAAAGCGCTCCCGCAGCTATGATCAGAGCCAGCAACAGGTATATGACTGCATTACGGATCCAGCGTAGCTTCGACGGCTTTACCTTTTCGTAATTACACGTATCCGGGTTATAGTAATATTGGATTTTTCTCATAGAAAAAATAAGCCCGCAACGCAAAGGGCGTTTGTTTCGGGCCTAAATATATAACGTGAAATATAATTATCCTAATGATTGATTCTCTCTTGAAGCTAATTCAAGCAAAATCCGGTATTCATCATCCGAAACATCCTGGATAATGTACTGGATAGGGTTGATCTTTTCACCATTTTTGATGATTTCATAATGCACATGTGGCGCTGTGCTGCCACCTGAACTGCCCACATACCCGATCAGCTGGCCTCTTTTGATTTGTTGGCCTTTCCTAACTACAATCTCCTGAAGGTGTGCATATTTGGTCACATAGCCATATCCGTGGTTGATTTCAATCCGGTTGCCGTAGCCCGTTTTCAAATAACTGTGTTTGGCAAATTTTACCACACCGTTTCCTGTTGCGTAAACTGGCGTTCCTCTGGAGGCAGAAAAATCGATCCCCCAATGCATTCTTTTTACTTTATATATTGGGTGAATCCTTCGCCCAAAACCACTTGCCAACCGGGTTAATTCCTTGTTCTTGATAGGTTGTATGGCAGGTATTGCCGCCATCATATCAGATTTATTCAACGCCAATTCCAGAATTTCATCGTAGGATTTGGTTTGTATATACATTTCCCGCTTGATTTTATCAATCTTTTCATAATTCCTGACGATGAGCTCTTCTTCTTCAAGCGTTCCGTTAAGTAAAAAGGCATACTTATCAGAACCACCTGCACCCGCTGTCCGCACATTTGCCGGAATGGGTTCGGCTTCAAAAATTACCCTGTACACGTTGTCATCTCTTTCCTGAAGCGCAGTAAGCATTTCTTTTACATCAGCCATTTCCTTGTCAAGAATGTTGTAATGAAGTTTTAGTTCCTCATTCTCCTTTCTTAACATCATTTCGTTAGGTGATTCAAAATACTTGTTAAAAACAAATACCAGTCCTACAGCCAAAACAAGAGAAACAGTAAAAAACCCCAAAAAATTAAGTATGATATCCCACTTTGATACCTTTACTCTCTCATATTTGCAAGTCTCCGTGTCGTAGTAATACTTAATACGAGCCATATCAAGGTCTTAAAAAATAAATGTCCTAATTTTGTACATCTCAAAAACGCACAAAAATAATAATAGTTAGCTTATTCACATGCAAATTTGATAATAAAATTGTGTAAAACATATTAATTATTATACTATTTCTATAAAAATAATGATATATGAAGTCCGAGGAGGTAAGAAACCGGTTTTTGGAATTTTTTAAATCAAAAGGGCACGAAATTGTTCCTTCCGCTCCTTTGGTTGTAAAAGACGACCCAACTCTCATGTTTACCAATGCCGGAATGAATCAGTTTAAAGACTATTTTTTAGGAAATATCAAGAGCAAATACAACCGTATTGCCGATACCCAAAAGTGTTTGCGTGTTTCCGGCAAACATAACGACCTGGAGGAAGTTGGAATTGATACCTACCATCATACTATGTTTGAGATGCTCGGCAATTGGTCGTTTGGGAATTATTTTAAGAAAGAAACAATAAAATGGGCGTGGGAATTGCTGGTATCTGAATATAAACTTCCTGAAAATCGAATATATGTCACCGTATTCGGTGGTGATGAGGCCGAAGGGTTGAAACCGGATGAAGAATCGCTTAATCTATGGCAAAAATTCCTTCCTGAAGACCGGATCATTTATTTCGGCAAAAAAGATAATTTCTGGGAAATGGGCAAAACGGGCCCTTGCGGACCCTGCTCTGAAATACATATTGACCTTCGTCCGGAGGAAGAGATCCGCAAAACACCCGGGTCTGAACTGATCAATAAAGATCATCCGCTCGTAATTGAAATCTGGAATCTTGTTTTTATACAGTTTAACCGGACAAATACAGGAATGCTTGAAAATTTGCCACAAAAGCATGTAGATACCGGTTTGGGCCTCGAGAGGCTTACGATGGCCATCCAGCATAAAACCTCAAATTATGATACGGATTTGTTTCAGCCTTTGATCCGGTTTGTTGGAAGTCAAGCTGGTGTTACGTACGGTGAGTCGGAAGAAACCGATATTGCGTTGCGGGTGACGGTAGATCATATTCGGGCAGTTTCTTTCGCCATTACCGACGGGCAGTTGCCCTCCAACACCGGCGCCGGATATGTGATCCGGCGTATTCTGCGCAGGGCCGTCAGGTATGGATTTACGTATCTGAATTTTACTGAACCGTTTCTGTACCGGATCGTACCATTGCTGACCAGGCAATTTGAAAGTATATTCCCCGAACTCCAGACGCAGCAGGAACACGTAAAAAGAGTGATAAAAGAAGAAGAGCTGGCTTTTCTAAAAACACTTGAAAATGGGTTGCGAATGATCGACACATTTTTAAGCAGCAAAAGAAAGGAGGATGAATTTGAGATAACTGGTGAAACCATATTCATGTTGTACGACACCTATGGATTCCCCAAAGATCTGACGATGCTTATACTGCGTGAGCGTGGATTTGAGCAAAAAGTATCTGAAGAATGGGAAGCACAGTTTAAAAGAAGCCTTCAGAAACAGAAAGAACGGTCGCGGGCAGATGCAGTGGTTGAGACGGGCGACTGGATTGAACTAAACGGTAAAACATCGGTTGAATTCGTTGGTTATCAGCATCTTGAGCATGAATCGAAAATTATAAAATATCGCCAGGTGAAGGATAAAAGCCAGAATATTGTTCAGATTGTTCTTGACAAAACACCGTTTTATGCTGAAAGTGGCGGACAGGTGGGCGATACGGGTTATATTGAAAATAAGGATGAAAAAATCCGGATATTTGATACCAAAAAGGAGCATAACCTTATTGTACATTATGCCGAAAAAGTGCCGGATAAGGTGAAAGCTAAGTTTACCGCAAGGGTCAATAAAGAAAACCGGTTGCTTACCATGAACAATCACAGCGCTACCCATCTGATGCATGCTGCCCTCAGGGAGGTGCTCGGGTCGCACGTGGAACAGCGTGGCTCGCTGGTCAATCCTAAACTTCTCCGTTTTGATTTTTCGCATTTCGCCAAAATGACAGATGAAGAAATACAAAAAGTGGAGGAGATTGTAAATCAAAAGATAAGGGAGAGTATTCCGACCGGTGAAAAACGCGATGTTCCGCTGAAAGAGGCAAAAAAAATGGGAGCCAGGGCGCTTTTTGGTGAAAAATACGGCGAAAGAGTGCGGGTGATTATTTTTGATGAGAAATTTTCGGTCGAGCTTTGCGGCGGCACCCACGTGTCGCATACAGGCCATATCGGCTTTTTTAAAATCGTAAGCGAAAGTTCCATTGCCGCCGGAGTACGCAGGATCGAAGCATTAACTGCGGTAGCAGCCGAAAAATATGTGTGCAACCTGGAAGGCACTATCAAAGAAGTGAAGACAATGCTTAACGACCCAAAACACATTCCGACAGCCATTGAAAATCTCAGGAATGAAAATAAGAGACTCGAAACTGATCTGGAATTATTGCATCAGAAGCAGGCCGGAGCGGTAAAACAGGAACTTCTCAAGAACATTGAAAGTAAAAACGGTGCCTCTGTGATCATTCAAAGGGTGGATATCAGCGATTCAGCTGAAATTAAAAACATAGCTTTTCAACTTAAAAACCAGGTTGAAAACCTGTTTATGGTACTTGGCGCCGTTGTAGATGATAAACCACTGATCACCGTTATGATATCTGACTCGCTGGTGAGGAGCAAGGGAATGCATGCCGGAACAATTGTGCAGGAATTGGCACGTGAAATCAAGGGAGGAGGAGGAGGCCAGCCGTTTTTTGCAACAGCAGGCGGCAAGGACATAAGCGGGCTTGATAGCGCACTTGAAAAAGCAAAGGACTACGTCGTAAAATGAAAGTACATGATACACGGTTTGAAGCCATTATCGGGCTGGAGGTGCATGTAAGGTTACAGCTAAACACAAAAATATTTTCCGGCGATATCAATGATTACGGGATTGAGCCCAATACGCTGATCAGTGAGATATCACTTGGTTATCCGGGCACGCTGCCGAGGGTAAATAAAAAAGCGATTGAATATGCGGTAAAAATGGGGCTGGCCTGCCATTCGCAAATTGCGTCTGAAGTTTCATTCGACAGAAAAAATTACTTGTATCCGGACCTTCCGAAAGGGTATCAGATCACCCAGGATCGAATTCCGGTTTGTAATGGAGGCTACATACATATCCGGAAAGATGATACAGATAAACAAATAGTGTTAAACCGGATTCACCTTGAAGAAGATGCCGGAAAATCAATCCACGACAAATCGGAAGATGGAACACTTATAGATTTTAACCGGGCAGGTACAGCGCTGATTGAAATTGTTACAGAACCGGTGTTGCATTCCGGCGACGAGGCTTATGCTTTTTTATACGAAATACGGAGGCTTGTACGCTGCCTTGGCATCAGTGACGGAAATATGGAAGAAGGCTCCCTACGATGTGATGCCAATATTTCAATAAGACGTATTGGAGACACTCAGTTGGGACGGAAAGTGGAAATTAAAAACATGAACTCATTGAATAATGTACGAAAAGCCATTGTTTTTGAAATTAAAAGACAAATAGATCTGAAGCAGAATGGAAAGGAGATTATTTCAGAAACCCGGACGTTTAACCCTGTAGCTGGCAGCACTTCGGCAATGCGTGTGAAAGAAACGCTGACAGATTACAGGTATTTCCCTGACCCGGATCTTCCGCCTGTTTTATTAACTGCCGAATGGCTGGAGGGAGTACGTCACAAAATACCGGAATTGCCTTTTGAAAAAGAGCAAAGATTCAGAAAAGAATATGGGTTATCGGTTTATGATGCTTCGGTACTCACAAGTTCGGACGATCTGGCAACATTCTTCGAATCAGTAGCAATCGAATGTAGAAATTATAAATCGGCCGCCAACTGGATAATGGGACCGGTTTTATCGGTTTTAAATTCAAAAAGTATTCAGATCGAAGAATTTGATCTGGCACCGAAACAAATAGCCGGAATAATTGGTTTTATTGAAGCCGGTAAGCTGAGCTATTCGGTTGCTTCCAGAAAACTTTTTCCAGCACTGCTTGATACTCCCGAAAGCGATATAGCGGAATTAGCTGAAAAGATGCATTTATTTTCCGGACAGGAGGAGGAGCTTGTAAAAGCTGTTAAGGAGGTGATTGAAGAATTTCCGAAAGAAACAGAAATGTTGAGGAATGGAAAACAGAAGCTGCTGGGAATGTTTATGGGAAAGATAATGAAAAAAACAAAAGGCCTGGCAGACCCTAATAAAGCAAAACAAATGCTGCTTGATACGTTAAAGAATACGTAATTTTGGAGCTTGTAATCTAATATAGGGATGAAAAGAATATTAAAAGTATATGTAAGTATAGCTACGGTGCTTGTTATATCAGTTTTTGTTCAAGGTTGTGATTCGCAATCAAAGCAGATCGAAGAGGGTGAAGGTGTTACCTTAAGCGGGAAAATAAACTATCCGCAGAATGGATTGATTATTCTTGAAAAGATCAATGGGAGGGAAGTTGAACCGTATGACACCATCACGTTAAAACCGGACAATACGTTTCGTCATTTTGTAGCGCTGGAATCACCTGGATACTTCCGCCTGAATATATACGGAATACAGGTGCTGACTATTATTTTAAATAAAAGTGATCTGGAAATTATCGCGGATGGCAACAATGCTTCCGGGTTTGCAGATATAAAGGGTTCCACCGAGATCCAGCAACTGCGCAACCTGAAACAGTTTATTCAGGTGAATTACGTTTCGAAAGAAAACCAACTCAACCAGGAATTTGTGAAAGCCAAGCAGTCGAAAAACGAATCGCTGGCATCAGAGGCACAGGAAGCGTATCTTGATTTGCAGGCACAGAAGGAAAAAGCTGTTAAAGAACAAATTGAAAAAATGGGCGCCTCGCTGGCGGTTCTTCAGGCCATAAACTATATCGATAAAGACAAGAACTTTGAATTTGTAGCACGTATTTCAGAAAAACTAACTGCAGTCTATCCGATGGAGCCGAATATAATAAACCTGGCTGCTGAAGTGGAGCTTTTACGGAAGATGAGCATTGGTCAGCCTGCGCCGGAAATTGCTTTGCCGGGTCCGGATGGTGAAATCGTGAAACTCTCTTCATTAAAAGGCAAGTACGTTATGGTGGAATTCTGGGCAGAATGGTGTAAACCCTGCCGCATTGAAAATCCAAATGTGGTAAGGGCCTATAACCAATATCGAGACAAGGGATTTGAGATTTTTGGAGTTTCACTGGATAAAACAAAGGAAAAATGGCTGAAGGCCATTAACGATGACGGCCTGATCTGGATACATGTTTCCGATCTGAAAGGGTGGAAGTCAGAAGGAGCAAGAATATACAACGTATCTTCCATTCCGGCTTCTTTTCTACTTGATCAAAAAGGGGTTATTATCGCAAAAAACCTCCGGGGAGATGCATTGTATCAGAAATTGGCCAAGATTTTCGGAGAATAAATGCTCGGGGACAGGTGATTAAAAAGTTCCCGGATTACTCCTGTTTTTCGCACTATTGCTGCCCATAACATAAATCATGGATTAACCTTAGGGGTTTGAGCGGACGCTCAGACCAGTTATAGTGACCTTATTATCCGGCTGAAAAACCCAATACTGACGCAGGCAGTAGCTGAACGCCCCGCAGATATGCCACAGAAGTAATTCGAAGGTAAATCCTACCCGCAAGTCCTTAGTGCCACAAACAATTGGCGCAGAACTACGGATGATTTTCGCCTGCCTGCCGAAGCCTTGGCTCGTCCGGCAAAGGCAGGGAAAACCTTGAGGTGTTCTTGACTTTTTGGTTCGCCTGCCTGCTCGTAGCCGATTCGGCAAAGGCAGGTTTTGTGTCCCCGCCTGCCATCCTAAGCCCATCTGCGGGGCGGGCAGGAAGACAAAATGAACAAAAGAAAAATAATTATCGGTCTCTATATGGATTAGTAGAAAAGATAATTTCCACTGCATTTGACATGGCACCTAATTTATTAATATAAAACTCATTTCAGCCATATACATTCTAACAAATATCTCATGCTTTCGTCTTTGGGATACCTGTTTTAGAAAAATATCGTCCAAATTTTAGCTTTTTGGCATTTATTTAAAATGTGCGGAAAACAGGAATGGAACCTGACAGGCTTTTTACTAAAACCTGCCAGACTTTTTTACACTAAAAGGTTATGTACACCGCAGCAAGCAGGCTGGCTGCCATATCGTCAGGATTTCCTTCCTTATCAGTAAAAATCTGACCGGAAGCCTTGTCTATTCTGAATTCCGGAATAAATGTGAGCGGACCGCTTTTAAGATTGGCGGAGAACGTAAATTCCAACACGGAGCCTCCACCCGGAAACTGATCGGTGTCGAAAATATAAACGGCTTCCGGATCACTGAAATATTGGCCTCGTAATCCGATTCCCACATTCCTATTTAACCAATAGTTGGCATAAACGGCCGTGCCGAACATGATGTTATTGTCCTGCTTGTTTCCGGTTTATTCGTCAGTTTCATACGATGTTATTTTGTGCGAGGTGTTGGCGCCAGGCATAAATTTCTCCGTTAACTGATAGGTTGCAGTAAGGTCAAAATGGTATCCCTTGATATTAAGGCTGTCTTCTCCCTGATTTCCACCTAAAAAGCTCAGAAATAAATCCATATTTGTCCCTGATATGGATATCTGACCGCCGTAGTTTTTATTGAAATTCAGGTCGCTTTTGGAATCCGTATCATCAAAAACGCCGATCATGAATCCGAAGGTTTCATTTAACGAATAGTCAAGCTTTAATCCTGTATGATAGAAAGGACCATACGAAAAAAGATAGGATGTGCTGTAATTGAAGTTGCCGGAGCGTCAATCACTTCATACCCGATAAACGTACTGAAATTTCCTGCAGTTAATGCAAATTTGTCAGTAAACGCATAGGTGATGTACAATTTTTTGATTGCTGCAAGAGTAGATCCTGAATACCCGCTGGCTATATCAGCCCGGAGGCCGAATCCTAAATCAACCACAAATCCTGTTTTATTCCAATTTTTGGATAAAACAATATTTGCCATCCCTAATTCGAGCGAATTGTGTTTTTCGGTAAAGCTGGTAAGCCTAATATTATTTCTATTCAGATTATATTGGTAATAAAAATCCGCATAAACGGATATCAGTAATTCATCATCAGTTGCCTGTCTGTTTGCATCTTGTCCTGAAACGTAATTTTCAATGTTGAAAATTGATAAAACGAATAGTAAAGACCACTTTTTCATGTTAAATTTGGTTGGGTTTTAATAAATAGTTCACTTTTAATTTAAACCTGTTTGCCAGGGCAGGTTGCCGCTTGCCTTGGTTTTTTTTGATTCATGCATAGGTAATGGTATAGCCTCTGATGCCGTGTTCATGGCTGTCGAGGTCTTCCCGTTCTTGTTCGGGCGATACCCGGAGGCCCATACTTTTATTTATCAGAGTAAAGATCAGCAGGGCAGCCCCGAATGCTGCTGCGCCGATAACAAGTACTCCCACTAATTGATTCACAAGCTGGCCGAAACCTGCGGCCGTGCCGAATATACCGACCACAAGCGTTCCGAATATACCACAAGTAAGGTGCACGGATACCGCACCCACACAATCATCTAGTTTCATTTTGTCAAGCATCACAACAGATACCACTACAAGTCCTCCGCTGATCAATATGATGAGTATGGATTCATAAGGGTGCATCTTAGGTCTGCGCCGGTGATAATTCCGACTAGTCCGGCCAGAATGCCATTTAGAACCATACCCAGATCAAAGCGTTTAAACAGTACAATTCCCATTATGTATCCACCCACTGCTCCGGATGCGGCTGACAGGCTGGTATTTACAAGTACAAGCGACACCGCTTAGGGGTTAGCTGATAGCACAGAGCCTCCGTTGAACCCGAACCACCCAAACCAAATCATGAAAACACCCATGATTGCCAGTGGTACTGAAGATCCGGAAAAATTTTTTGTTTTACCGTTGACATACTTACCTATTTGCGGGCCCAGCACAATGATACCTGCAAGCGCTCCCCAGCCACCTACGGAATGCACCAGCGAAGAACCGGCAAAGTCATAAAATCCATAGGCATCAAGCCCCCCCCATTTCCAGCTTCCGATCACCGGATATATCAGTGCTACAAAAATGATGGTAAAAATCAAATACCCGTTTATCCTGATACGTTCAGCAACTGCACCTGATACGATGGTGGCTGCCGTGGCAGCAAACATCGCCTGGAATAAAAAGTCTGTCCAATAGGTGTATCCGCCTCCGGCATAACTCAGGGAATTATAGTCTGACTGCGGCCCTAAATTGCCATATAGTACAAAATTTATTTATTGAATAATTAGCGTTAGCGGACTGAAGCAATCTGATGGTGAGGTGGTTTTTCAGATATAGCGCTAATGTGTAAACAAGAAATATAATTCAGGGAAGCTGATAAAATTGACGAACAGATTTTTTGAGAAAAGATGTGTGGATTTAAACCCGTTAAGGATACGAATATACCGGCTCAAAACATGCTTTTCAGGGCTGTCCAGAGCTTCTTTTTAAGATCGGCTTCCCTTACCAGTGATGATAGTGAATCAGAAATTAGTACTGTGCAGGTTTCTATGGTAGTAGGTGAATACCTGGTTTCGATATTCAGGTATTTGGAATTAACGGAAGTGATTCCGAAAGAAATCAGGATTCTAAAACCGGCATTGTCAGGAAATTCAATTGATTTGATTTCTTCTCCTATTTCGAATAACGCAATTTCATTAACACTTAGTTTCACAGCCTTCAGTATGTCTGTCAGCAGCTTTTTTTCCTCATGTGCAATATTTTCACCGATACATACTGCAACGCCTGCTGTATTATTTCCTTTATAATTAAGTACTGGTTCTAACATTGCATTTTGGGTGGCCTTGCTTTCAATTACGTTCTCCTTATTTTCAGAGATAACGTAGATTTCCTGGTCAATAAATCGTCTGAGAAATTCCGGATCATCTACGATTTGCATAGGGGTGCTTTATTAGTCTTCAATAAAAAAGAGTGATTTCAGTTCGGTGGCGTCATCGGGTTTCATACGTTTGGCCAGCACAAGCCTGAGCTGACGCCGCCTGAGAGCCCCTGCGTACAATTCCTTCTCCAGGTCGGTTTCCGGTACGGCTTCAGGTACATCTATGGGTCTTCCGCTCTGATCTACAGCTACAAAGGTAAAAAAAGCAGAATGCGTGGTTTCCTTTGTGTTTGCAGGAATATCTTCTGCATACACCTTTATAAAAACTTCCATGGAGCTGTTAAATGCCCGGGTTACCTGCGCACAAATCGTAACTACGTTACCCAGGAATAAGGGTTTGTCAAACGAGATGTTATCTACGGAGGCAGTTACAACTATTCTGTTCGAATGTTTTTGAGATGCGATTGCCGCCGCAATATCCATCCAGTGCATCAGGCGCCCGCCCCTCAGGTTATTAAGGGTGTTTGTATCGTTGGGTAATACCAACTCTGTCATAGTTACCTTCGACTCTTTTACAAATTTTTTCTTTCTGGCCATATTCGAGTGTATCGTGTATGTTTACTTCCAGCCTTTTTCGCCAAGCAAAGGTACAAAAGCGAAATAATTAAATTCCTCCTTCTTAACTTTTTGATCTCCTTCTTTGGTGAGTTTGATCATTACCTGCCTTTGCCGGTTTCCAACAGGTATAACAAGAATACCACCAATTTTTAGCTGGTCAATGAGATTCTGAGGAATTTCCGGGGCGCCTGCTGTTACAAGAATTTTGTCAAAAGGAGCCTGGCTGGGCCATCCTTTGGACCCATCTCCATTCGAGAATAAAGGCTTGTAGCCCATAGCAGGAAGAAACTTACGAGCCTTGTTGTACAACACCTTGTTAAGTTCGATGGTAAAAACTTTTGCACCCATATTAAGCAAAATACACGCCTGGTATCCCGAGCCCGTGCCTATTTCCAAGACCTTATTGCCCGGTTTGATGTTAAGCAGTTCTGTTTGAAATGCTACTGTATAGGGTTGTGATATGGTTTGTCCCTGACCAATGGGAAATGCCTTGTCCTGATACGCATGTTCGAGAAATGCAGGGTCAAAAAAATAATGCCTTGGCACAGTTCCAATAGCGTGAAGCACGCCTTCGCCCGTGATACCTTTTGCCTTTATGGTTCTTACAAGCGCATTCCGTTTTCCTTTATGTTTGTATGTGTCTTCCTGAGGTATCAATCTACTTTAATTTTTAAGCTAAAATAGTGAGATATATGATGGAAAGATGAACTTTTACGGACTGAATTTTAGTGAAATGATTAACTTTCCGTTCAGTTAACAATTTTGATATTCAATTCTATGTTTACAGGTATAATAGAAAGTGTCGGGCGTGTTGTTTCGGTTACATCCAGTGGTGCAAACCGGATTTTTGAAATCAAAAGTAGTATTTCAGGTGAATTGAAAACAGATCAGAGCCTGAGCCATAACGGTATATGCCTGACGGTTACAAAGGTTGATGGCGGGTGTCATTTTGTGACGGCGGTAGCCGAAACGTTGATAAAGTCGAATCTGGGAAATCTGGCTCCCGGTGACCCTATAAATCTGGAGCAGGCTTTGCTCAGCAATGGAAGGTTTGATGGCCATATAGTGCAGGGACATGTGGATCAGACCGCAATTTGTACCAATATTACAGAAGCTGACGGAAGTTGGGTGATAGATTTTGAATATGAGGATACGTCAGAAAGCCTGGTAGTTGAAAAAGGAAGCATTACCGTGGACGGGATAAGTCTTACTTGCTACAATGTGTCCAAAACCGGATTTACCGTGGCAATAATCCCTAGTACATTTGAAAACACAAATTTCGGCAAACTGAAAGAGAATGACATGGTAAATATTGAGTTTGATATAATCGGAAAGTATGTAAAACAGCTTGTCAGCGTCTGATGTGTTTAAACAACCTGCCGTGTGGAATACCAGCATATAGAAGTGCTGTCAGATAACCGAAGCCTGCTCCCAGTAATCCTCCTGTGATTATGTCACCCGGGTAGTGTACACCCAGGTATATTCTTGTGTAGCTAAACAGTACGGCCCAGGCAAATATTACCCAAATCCATTTTATTTTATCCCGGGATACCCTCCATAAAAACATTGCTAATCCGAAGGAATTTGCAGCATGTGAAGATGCAAATCCATACAATCCTCCTTTGTACCCGTTTACGGTGTGCACCATTACTTCCAGGTCTGGTGAATGCGATGGGCGCAACCGTTCAAATAAGGGCTTCATGATTCCCGAAACCAACTGATCGGATAACGTAATTGCAATGACCACGCCCAAAAGAATCCACAGTGTTTGCCGTTTATAGTTTTTACTAAGTATATAAATAATGAACAGGAAAAACGGTATCCATGTGAGCTGGTTTGTAAGCCTGAACATAACCTGGTCCATGAAAGGTGAGTGAAAACCGTTTAAAAACAGAAACAGTTCTTTGTCCAGCGCATCGAGAAACTCTATCAAGATAATGTATCAGATATTTCGGGTAAAACTATAAAATTTTTTAGTGGCATTTATAAAAAGAATACATTCAAAGCATCCCTAAAATCGGTGTAATTGTATAACTTAGACATAAAAAACCGTTGTTTAGTATGAATCAGGAAGCAGATATCAAGGTTATTAAAAGCAATATAGATAAAGATATTTTATTAAAGGCTTACAGGCTTATGTGTACGGCAAAGCGCATGTCGGAGACATATGATGAACATAAAGATATTTGCAGTAAATATGTACACAGCACTTCAAGAGGGCATGAAGCCATTCAGTTGGCTGCAGGGTTGCAGCTAAAGCCGTTCGATTATGCGTCTTTATATTACCGCGACGATTCAATTCTGCTTGGTCTGGGTTTGCAACCTCATGAGCTGATGATGCAGCTCATGGCTAAAAAGAATGATCCGTTTACGGGAGGACGTAGTTATTACGGACACCCGGCACTAAAGAAAAAAGAGTTCCCGACCATACCGCATCAAAGTAGCGCAACCGGTATGCAGGCGATACCCGCCACGGGCATGGCCCATGCTATCCACTACCTTGAAAGTCAGGGGCTGGGCGACAAAAACAAACCCATTGTACTTTGCTCGATGGGCGACGGATCAATAACTGAGGGAGAGGTTGCGGAGGCCTTTCAGATGGCAATTCTGAACAGGCTTCCGATCATATACATGGTGCAGGACAACGACTGGAGCATATCCGTATCAAGAAGCGAAATGCGTGCAATGGATGCTTATGAGTATGCGGCAGGCTTTAAAGGACTGAAACGAATGCGGGTTGACGGATCGGATTTTGAAGACAGCTACCTGGGTATTAAAAAAGCAATTGCATATGCACGGTCTGAAAGGGCTCCGGTGCTTATTCATGCCAAATGCCCTTTGCTGGGACATCATACTTCCGGAGTTCGTAAAGAATGGTATAGAGGGGAAAAAGACTTGAAAAAACATGCAAAGGATGATCCGGTTTTAAAACTTAAAAACCTGCTTTCAGAAGTTGGATTTACAAAAAAGGATTTCACAATAATTCAGAATGAAGTTTCAGCATTTGTTGCGAAAGAATACCAGAAAGCGCTTCATTCGGAGGATCCTGATATCAGTGATTTTAATTCGCATGAATTTGCACCCACCCCGGTAACTGAAGAAAAAGGCAACCGCAAGCCTGTGGGAGGCGAAAAAGTAGTTATGGTTGATGCAGCCCTGAGCGCTGTGGACGACATATTGAAGAATAACCCTGAAAGCCTGTTTTATGGGCAGGATGTGGGCAAAAGACTCGGGGGTGTATTCCGCGAGGCTGCTACACTAGCGGCCAAACATGGGGAAGACAGGGTTTTTAACACCCCGATTCAAGAGGCTTACATAATAGGTTCTACAGCAGGGATGTCGGCAGTAGGAGCAAAGCCGATTGTGGAAATCCAGTTTGCAGACTACATCTGGCCGGGCATAAACCAATTGGTAGAAGAGCTTTCGAAAAGCTGCTACCTTACAAAAGGGAAATTTCCTGTTCAGGCCTTAATACGGATACCTATTGGCGCTTATGGAGGCGGAGGCCCCTATCACAGCGGAAGTATCGAATCTGCGGTGCTGTCGATTCGCGGAATTAAAGTGATTTATCCTTCGAATGCCGCTGATATAAAAGGACTGATGAAAGCCGCCTTTCTTGACCCGAACCCTGTGATTTGTTTCGAACACAAAGGATTGTACTGGTCGAAGATGCCCGGTACCGATGGTGCCAAAACCATCGAACCGGATGAAGATTACATTATCCCACTGGGGAAAGCCAATATTATTCAGCATGCAGATCAAAAGTGGGTGGAAGAAGGGCAGTCGGCCGTTGTGATCACCTATGGTATGGGTGTGTGGTGGGCTAAAGCTGCTTCTGAAAAACTCGATGGTAAGATTGAGATACTTGATCTGCGCACACTTAATCCCATTGACTGGCAAGCCATTGCTGACAGCGTCAAAAAACATAGCCGTGCGCTTTTACTTACTGAAGAGCAGCTATTAAATTCGTTCACCGAGTCTGTTGCCGGTCGTATTGCCGGTGAACTTTTTGAGTACCTCGACGCACCGGTTAAAACACTGGGTGCTGTAAGCTTACCGGCCATACCTTTAAATGTTGAACTCGAGAAGCAGATGCTTCCAAATGCAGAAAAAACATTACATGCGCTTGAGGAGCTTCTGAGCTACTGATGCAGCAGGCATTGCCCATATTTTAATGGCTAAAGCCAATTTGTATTGTGATTTTATTATCCCCGTCCTGAAGGACGGGGCAATAGATCTGCCCTGAAGGACAGTGCAAAAGACATATTTTTTCTTACATGAGAGATGGGTAACATAGAAAGTTTTGCAGCGTGCTTTAATAAATGGAAAGTATGGATTAACCTGTCGCTTTTGATTACTAAATTCCAAGCATAGATAGGTATAAGGGGTGAGTTGATATATGATGTAGGCAGCGCCATCAGAATGGATATCCGATTGCAAAATTTATGAGGGGAAATTCATTTCGCTGTGCGGCATCAACCGGGCCTTTAAAAAATTCATCGCTAAGAATAAACCGGTTACCCTTTTGCCTGGCAGGGTCATATAACTTGAATGCGGCGTCCAGACGGAACAGGAAGAAAGTAAAATCAAACCGGATGCCGGCGCCGGCGCCAACTGCAATTTCTGAATAAAAATCATTCAGGCCTCCGCCAAGGGCTTTGCGATTATCTGAGTTACGTATAACCCAGCTATTTCCTGCATCAACAAACAACGCTCCTTCCAGAATTTTCGAAATGTTCTGCCGGATTTCAACACCGGTTTCGAGCAGGATTTCACCCGGTTGTTCGATATCATAACTCACGTTTCCATCGTTATCAACCGGAGTGTATGAACCCGGCCCTAATCGCCGGGGCCGCCATGCACGGATGCTGGTAGCTCCCCCGGAAAAAAAGTATTTTTCATAAGGTAGTATCCGCTCCTTGGAATAGGCATAGGCACCACCCAGGGTAATGCGATACGCAATTACTGTTGAAGAAGAAAGGCTTGTGCGTTTACGGAAATCAATGTCGGCACGCAAGTATTTATAATGTTCAAGGTTGCGGTTTGTAAGAAAGTCAGTTCCAAACAAATTAAGCAACGTACCGCCACTTTCAAGACCAAACCTTAAAAACGATCCTGTGTTGTTCTTGATTCCGTATTCACCGAAATTATATGCTGCGGAAAAAATGGTGCTACTGACAAAAGAAGGGAGAAAAGAGTTTATAAGGTTGTTCCCTTCCTGCTGCAGTTCTTCCAGTCGGGCATGAAACGTGCTGTCTTTGAAAACTGTATTGATAAACTTCACGTCAGCCAGATAAAAGGTATAATTACGTTTTCGGTCGTTTGACCAGGAATAATCAATAGAGGCCACGAGGCCCTTGCGGTTATATTCTGGCCGGTCGTTCAGATTAAAACCACTTGATATCCTTGTTTTTGGGTTGAATCGGCCAAATTTATTTTTAATCACCTGGCCACCTGGTATAAGAAATTGAGGAAATGTCAGAGAAACATTAAACCCCGCTTCGGTTGTGGCAAGTATTTTAGTGAAATCTGTTGCAGAAGGAACGCCCTCTATACCACCACGGATATTGAACTGGAGATTTTCCAGACCATGAAATACATTGCGAACCACGTATCCTATATCCAGAAAAGGCCCGGGATAGCCATATGTTAGTGTTACACCCAGTTCGCTGGTAAACTGCTGCCGTTCTCTTGGGCTGGCAAATATATTAGCCACAAACCTACCTCCGGTTGTGTCATAATTTACATTTACAAACCGGAAAACATTCATATTGGTTAATTGCCGTTGTGTTTCAAATGTATTGGATTTGCTGTAAAGATTACCTGGACGCAAGAAAAATCTTCTGTCCAGCACCCGAAACGAATATATATCCTTGTAGTATTTGTAAGTAATACCGTTATAACTGAAATGATTTCGCTCCTCGCTGAGATTCTTCACATTTGCGTCGGTTGTAAAAATGATTGAATCTATTTTAAATATCCTGTGACGCTTACCTTCTCCCGGATCACTGATCACGGTCCGGATGGCAATTTTGTGATTTCCTAAGGTTGTATCTATTTCAAAGTTAATATAACGCTTGTTGAAGTCGAAATAACCATTGTCTTTGAGTAAAGTTTCAATTCGGGTGTTTTCATCTGACAATTTATTCTGGTCATAAGTATCACCTTTTTGCAGTAAGCTCTGATCCTCAAAGGCGTCGATAAGTGCATGGAGTGCGGTATTATCTGCTTTCAGAACCAGCGAATCTATAATATAAGGTGAGCCTTCGTTTATAGAATAGGTTACCCGTGCTTTTTTGTTTTCATAAGCTATATCATAGGTGGTTGCTGATCTGAAATATCCTTTTGAAATAAGGTACATATGGATTTGGCTGGCTGTCTTTGATATTTTTTGGGTATCAAGCAGGACAATCGGCTCTCCCCACCGCATCAGCAAGTTGCCTTCCCGAATGTTCTTTTCTACTTTTCTTACTTTTTTGTCTCGTTTTTTTTCAATGCGGTTTTCCTTTTTCACGATGCCTTCTGCTTTGCTGTATTTTTCATTGTACGTAAGGTTTATTTTTTTGATTTTCTTCCTGTACTTTTCCGGATCGAAAGATTTTTTACCGGTTTCGTGCAACCATAAATACATTACCCACATTCCCATTATACGCCGGTTGGGTTTTTGCTGGAAAAATTCAGTTAATTCATCCCTGGTTACATGATCATTTCTCGTAATTTTTTGCTTATAGAGTAGTTTTTCATCATCTTTCAAGTATTTGGTTCCGTAGCACCCCGACAGAATAAGTGTAGCGGAAATCAGAAGTAAAAAGGTAATGTATCTGAAAATGATGTTGACTAAAACTCGCACAAGATTTATAAAATCATTAAAACTTAAAAAAATACGAATTCAAGAAGAATTGTTTGTTATTGAAGGGGCTAAAAATGTAATAGAATTACTTAAATCTAATTTTTTATTACACTCGTTATATGCCACAACAACATTTCTTGATAATATTCGCGTCCTGGTTAAAAATTTAAATGTCGAAATCTTCACCGCGACGGACACACAATTGGCTGATGCAGGAAGCTTCCGCACTAACAACTCGGTAATTGCAATGGCCAAAATTAAAGAAAACAAACCATTATCCGCAAGAACAGATGAATTTGCTCTGATACTGGATGATATACATGACCCCGGAAATTTTGGTACTATCCTCCGGATATGTGACTGGTATGGGATCAGCAAAGTGATTGCATCAACGAATTGTGTGGATTTATATAATCCGAAAGTGATAGCAGCCACTATGGGATCATTTACACGGGTGAATATGTATTATACTAATCTGAAAGAATTTATGGAGAAGGAAGAAGGGCCATTTTACGGAACTTATCTTGATGGAGAAAACATACATACAATCAGGTTTAAATCGCGAGGGTATATTGTTGTTGGTAATGAATCAACAGGTATCAGCAGTGAAATTTCGGCTCTGACCGACAATCGTATCACTATTCCAGGTGCCGGGCGTATGGAATCGTTAAATGCAGGCATTGCGACTGCTGTTGTACTGGATAATCTTTACCGAACAAAAGGGGGAGAGAATTAAAGAATATCGAATCCGGATATCAGTCTGATTTGTCTTTCAATACGTGCTTTTTTTCAAACTCCATCCGGGCATTAATAAATTCTTCAACCTGGGTGGCATCCAGTTTTTTGGCAATTATTTTCTTGTCCTTATCAAGAATGTAGAGCGTAGGTGTGGTTCGGACATCATAATAATACCTGAAATCAGACCGGTTGAATGAATCCATAAGATTTATCCAGTCAAATTCGTTTTCTGTAATATATTCCTTCCATCTTTCTGTATTTGTAGTAATATTGATGGCCAGCACCTCTATATTTTTATTTCGCAGATTTCCATAAGCTTCGTATAAAACCGGTGTTTCATTTTTGCAATGGCCGCAATCCGGATCATAGAAGTATAGGATAGTATAATCTGCGTGGATATCGTAAAGCGACACTGTGGTTAACAAAGTGTCGTTCAGAACAAGCGGAGGGGCCTGGTTGCCAATAAAGTTGGGTTTCATTGTAGCAATCCGGTCCGAAAGTTTTTGTAGCATATCTGCATCCAACCATCCCGCAGTGCCTGTAAGATAATATTGTTCTACTAAGTGCACAAAAACCTTATCCATCCCCATAATCGGCGAGGTTTCATATTTGTTGGTAAGCGTTACAAGCATATAGCGATACACTTCATCATTTTCTGCGGCTGCTTTCAGCAGAAAATCGATTTCCTGTATGATTGAATCAGGGTTTTGAATAATTACCTTATCCAGGAACTCTACTATTTTTTGATGAAATATCGGCGTCCGGAGCAAACCTGCATCCGCAAGGTCAACACCATCAAAATAATGATTTTTATGGTAATGATACCGCTTTTGTGATTTTCCGGGATCGTTTCCATTCATCGAGTCAGGTATATCCGGTTTTTGCATTGCTGCTACCATTCGGGCCACAAATGTATCCGGATGTCGTGTTATCAGTTCATTCTGATAATCTTTTACACCTACATCTATGGCTTGCATTTTTTCACGTATCTGATCAAGAACGAGGCTGTCTTCTTTTAATGAATCGGCCCGGGCGGCAAGTTTATTATACTCTTTGCGCTTCCCTGTTACATATAACTGCATTTCTTTGAATATCCGGTTTTCTTCCGATTTAATGATCTGCATGTTTGCCACGTAGTCTTCACCTTTTGTCTGAAGAACAATTTCCGGTTCGTTAACGATAAATTCAAAATATACATTTGGCGTATAAAAAAAGTAAAGCCCTGATTTGTAGGGTGTATTTGCAGTAAATATCGCGGTGTGACCGTTGTCAACTGGTACAGTATCCTGTACAAACCGCTTGTCAGCAAAATGATAACCGAGGTATGCCACCGAATCTGAAAAATCTTCAACAGTTATTTTGATTGAATATTTCTGTCCGAAAGTAATAGTTGAAAATGCTGCAGATATCAGCGTATATATAAACAATCTTTTCATATGGCGCACATCTTATCCATTCAGAAAAATCCATTGCTTGTGTCAGAAGCATCGCTGGTCATTTGTCCGGCGACCTCTTTTCCCAAATAGCCGTCAATTAAATAATGGGCTGCATACAGCAACGGAGTAAGCACAATTGCAACTGTAAATTTATACATATAGTTTATAATACCTACCGCCATAACCTGTGCAATACTCCATTTTCCGAATATATAGAAAGCAATAAAGAGTACCACAAAGCTATCAAGCAACTGCGATATCAGTGTTGATCCGGTAGCTCTGAGCCACAACATTTTGCTTCCGGTGAGTTTTCGTAGCTTCTGAAAAATGTAAACATCAAGAAACTGAGCCAGCAGAAAGGCAGTCAGAGAGCCGATAATAATGCCCATCCCCTGTGTATAAACCGTATTGAACGCAAAATTTATATCAAATAAATTGCCTTCCGGATCCACACTGTTTACATCAAGCCAAAATTGTGCCGGCGTCAACCTTGTGACTGCAAAAATAACCAGGAATGCGTAAGCGATAAGCGCCGACGCCAGGAATGTCACTATTCGTACACCTTGTTTTCCAAAGTACTCATTGATGATGTCAGTGGTGATGAATACAACAGGCCAGATCAGCGCGCCAGCCGTGAGATTAAAATCGAGTGTAAACTCTTTGAATAGCCTGATTTGTGCAGGTTCAAAACCTAAGATGGCTTCAAGTGAAAAGATCTTAACACCGATGAGTTCGGCCAGGATGGCATTGGTGATGAATATTCCTCCCAGGATCAGGAACAGCGTATTTCTTTTGTCTTTTCCGTTTTTATTTAAATGTAAATTACGGACCATACAGGATTATTTTATCTGTTATTCCTCGACGCAAAACGTTTTTCCTTCCAAGGCAAGTTCCGTTTCTCCGAAGGTTTTTTCGGCCTCAGATTGAAATCCGGAAATATCTTTATACCGTGCTGAATAATGTCCGATAATGAGTTTTTTAGCATTTGCCGCTTTTGCTATCATAGCCGCCTGTTCTGCGGTGGTATGATATGTTTTGGCTGCAATATCCTCTTTTTCCTTCAAAAATGTTGATTCATGATAAAGCAAATCCACACCGTTGATATAAGAAATTATTCGTGGGTCATATACCGTATCGGAGCAGTAAGCGTATGATCTTGATTTTTTAGGCGGGAAAGTAAGGTCTTCATTTTTATAAATCACGCTTCCCGAATGATCGGTCAGGTCCTCGCCCGACTTGAGCCTGATAATATCCTGAATCAATATTTTTTCAGGTAGTTTCTCTTTATTAATGCGCCTCGATTTAGGTTTTTCACGGAATATGAACCCCCAACAAGGCACCCTGTGTTCAAGCGGAAAAGAATGCACGGTTTGCGTCGGTGTTTCATGAATCAGGTGAGGCCCATTTCCGGTCAACTCGGTAAGTCTGAGGTCAAAGCTGATGACTGTATTGGAGTATTTAAACTGAATAGTAATAATCTCACTAAGACCGGGTGGGGCAAAAATATTCAACGGTTGTTGCCTTCCGAGAAGATGCATAGAAGAAACTAGTCCGGTGAGACCCAGGTAATGATCGCCATGCAGGTGACTTATAAAAATGGCATTGATCCTGTTTTGTTTCAAACGGTATTTCATCAGGCTCAGTTGTGTGCCTTCGCCACAATCAATCAGATAATGTGTGTTGTTTATCGTCAGTAAATGTGCGGTATGATGGCGTCCGTCGGCTGGAACAGAAGAACCGGAACCCAGTATTTTAAGACAGAATGTCAAATCCGGAAGTTAATTATCTGAATCTTCTGCATTCAGGTCGTTTTCCAAATCATTCATAAATACCGCATCCACAGATTCCTCTACGGTAGGGAGAATATTGAGCACACCGTCAAGCTGACTGATCTTGATAAGTTTCATAACATGGTCTGAAAGGCAGGCCAGTACAAATATTCCTCCATTCTGGAGTATGGTACGGTTACCGACCAGCAATGCACTTAACCCGGATGAATCGGTATATTTTACTTCTGCCATGTCGAGGATGATATTTTTTACTCCTTCAGCATGCAGTGTCACAAACTCTGATTTTAACTGAGGTGCAAGGTTTGTGTCCAGCTTTTCTTCATTCAATCGTAAAATTGTATATTTTTCTTCTTTGTTTACAGAATACTTCATCACTTGGTCTCCTTTATTCTTATATGTTTATATAATCGAATCAGTTTTCTTAATCCGAAGCCAATTTAAAATATTATCATGAATTCTTTTATCAATGGGCCTTGAATTTTCTAATTTCAGGGGTTCGCCTGTAAATTGTTCGTACAGTTCCAGATACCGTTCCGAAATTTCCACCACTTTTTCATCAGTCATTTCAGGCATCTTTTGTCCGGCCTGACCCTGAAAACCACACGATATCAGCCATTCTCTGACAAATTCTTTTGAAAGTTGCTTCTGACGTTCACCGGCATGCTGCCGTTTGTTATACCCTTCTGCATAAAAGTATCGGCTTGAATCCGGGGTATGTATTTCGTCAATGATGTAAATTTTGTTTCCCTTTTTCCCGAATTCATATTTTGTGTCAACCAGAATCAACCCTTTTTTTGCTGCAATCGCAGTTCCCCTTTCAAATAAACGATAAGTCAACGCTTCGAGTTTTTGATAATCCTCCACTGCTACAAGTCCTTTTGCGATGATCTCCTCACGGCTGATATCTTCATCGTGTCCTTCTTTGGCTTTGGTGGAGGGTGTGATAATGGGTTCGGGCAGTTGGTCGTTTTCCTTTAACCCATCTGGCAGAGGTACACCGCAAAGCGTTCTTTTCCCACTTTTGTACTCTCTCCAGGCGTGGCCCGCCAGATATCCCCGGATTACCATTTCTACAGGATATGGGTCACATTTTTTGCCAATAGATACATTGGGATCGGGTACATATTCAAGCCAGTTGGGAACAATGTCGCGGGTGGCTTCCAGATTGCGGGCTGCTAGCTGGTTTAGAACCTGTCCTTTACAGGGAATAGGGCGGGGAAGTATAATATCAAAGGCCGATATGCGGTCTGTTGCCACCATGGCCAATTTATCGTTAATAAAATAAACATCCCTGACTTTACCGCGATAAAATCCTGTCTGACCGGGAAATTCGAAGTGTGTTTCTTTAATTGCTTCCATCAGACTACAAATTTATACTGCTCACGTGACTATAAAAACAGGTACAGACTTTTACTTTCATGCAAGCGGCGAATTAATTTGTTGATTCAGCTATTAATGGTCGTCGTATCTTTTTGACATGGTAAGTACACCGTCTTTGTATGTGGCTTCAAGTTGAAGTTGACCGTTTTTATCGTACCGGATGTTTTTGCCGTGGGCTTTGCCATTTTTATATGACATCATTTCTTTCACCTGCCCCGTTTCATAGTACTGGATTACTTCACCTTCGAGTTTTCCGTTTTTAAAAAAACTTAACGATTGAAGATTACCACCGGGATAAAATACTTTCAAGGTATCTACAGGCATGTCGTTGCTGAACTGTGCAAATTGTTTGAGCGTTCCGTCTTCAAAATAAACCCTGCTTACTCCGTTTTTCAGGCCTTCTTTAAAATAGGATGTTCTTTCAATGCTGCCATTGGTATAATACTCAGTAAAGTACCCGTTTCCGTTTTCAAATTCCCCTTCACCGGTTTTTATTCCGGAGGTGTTGTAGGTAACCCAGTTACCTTGTTTCAGTCCGTTTTCGAAATCTCCTTCTGTACTTACCTTGCCGTTCCGGTGAAAATATATCCAGTGTCCGGTAAGCGTATCATTTCTGAAATTTCCCATAGCCGATCGTTGACCGTTTGTATGAAAATACTCCCAAAACTTCGACTTCAGTCCGTCTTTGTAGTGTCCATGTATAATAACATCCCCTTCGAAATGATATTTTATGTATTCCCCATCGTGAACACCGCCTTTATCTTTCACATGATACACTTCTTTGAGCTGCTTTTGTTCAACATCATAGTAGGTCTTCAATTCCTTTTGTCCCAAAGAAATGCCCGGTGTCATCCACAACGAAATCACAAAAGTAGCAGTCAATACGTATTGGTTCATGCAGTATGCTTGTTAATAAAACCGGTGATCCGGAAAAATACAGGATCGGATAACCAGTTAAAGGTATGTATTTATACTTTTTCTATTACAATGGCAGAGGCGCCTCCGCCTCCGTTACAGATACCGGCAACGCCTATATTTTTTTGCTTGTGTGTTAATACACTGTTAAGTGTAGCTATTATCCGTGCCCCGCTTGCGCCCAGCGGATGGCCGAGTGCTACAGCACCTCCAAATACATTTGCTTTTTCACGATCAATGCCTAGCTCCATATTGTTGGCGATGGCTACCGTTGAAAACGCTTCGTTAATTTCATAAAAATCGACATCTTCTTTGCTTATTCCGGCATTTTTCATCGCTTTGGGAATGGCAATGGACGGAGTGGTTGTGAACCAGATCGGGTCCTGTGCGGCATCGGCAAACCCTCTGATCCGGGCCTGAGGCGTTATGCCAAGTTCTTCTGTTTTTTCCTTACTCATGAGCACAAGGGCTGCGGCTCCGTCGTTTATGGTGGAAGAATTAGCTGCCGTGGCGGTACCGTCTTTCGAAAATGCAGGCTTTAGCGTGGGTATTTTTTCAAATTCAACATTTTTATATTCTTCATCTTCAGTCATAATGACCGGATCGCCTTTCCTTTGGGGAATTTCTACCGGAATGATTTCATTATTAAAATATCCGGCCTGGGTGGCTTCGGCGACTCTTTTATAGGAAGAAATGGCATATTCATCCTGCATTTCACGTGTGATGTTCATTTCTTTAGCTGTATTGTCGGCGCAGTTTCCCATTGGAAAACCATAGTAAACTTCCCATAGTCCGTCTTTTGCGAGGCCATCCACGATTTCTCCATTTCCGTATTTATAACCGTACCGTGCATTTGGGATATAGTATGGAATATTAGACATACTTTCCATTCCTCCTGTTACTACAATGTCGGCCTGGCCGAGCATGATGGCCTGGGCGCCGATCATGGTGGCTTTCATTCCTGAGGCGCAAACTTTGTTAATGGTTGTGCATGGCACATTATAGCCAATCGAAGCGCCCATTGCCGCTTGCCGGGCAGGTGCTTGTCCGAGATTAGCAGAAACCACATTGCCCATATATACTTCTTCTACTTCATCCGGTCCGATGCCTGCTCTTTCCAACGCACCTTTGATAGCCAGCGTACCTAATTCCACAGCGGTAAATCCTGTAAGGCTTCCTCCAAAACTGCCTATCGGTGTTCTTGCAATTGAAACGATATATACTTCTTTCATCTTTGCGTTTATTTTAACGTTTCATAGTATGCTGTTTATTACCAGTCGGGTTTTCCGCTTTTTTTAGGTTTTTTTGCCTTTCGCTTGTTCTGCTGTATATACTGGATTTCCTTGTTTTTCATAGCTTCCAGGATCATCCGGGCTTTCTCTTCACTTATATTCATTTCCTCCAGTTTCTCTGCTGTTGTTGGTTGCTTGTCTTCGGAGTTTTCGTCGTTTTCTTCACCTTCCTCCGGCTTCTCCTGCTCCTGCTTTTCGCCTTCGTCCTGTTGCTGTTCTTCTCCCTCTTGCTGCTCTTCCTGTTGCTGCTGATTTTCCTGCTGTTCCTGGTTTTCCTTATTTTGCTGTTCCTGATTTTGCTGGTCTTTATTTTGTTGATCCTGGCTTTGTTCGTCCTTGTTTTCCTGGTTTTGCTGGTCCTGTTGTTGCTCCGGGTTTGTTTTCTCCTGTTCTTCCAGGAGCTTCTTTAATAGTTCGTAGTTATATCTTACATCCCCATTTTCAGGATTTTGCTTCAGTGCATTTTTGTAATAGTTCAATGCTTCCCCGTATTTTTTCAGATTAAAATCAATTGCACCAAGTTGCTGATATACAATAGATTTAATCTCCCGGGAAGAATTGTTTGATAGTATCTCATGATAAATATTTTTTGCAGACGTGGTATCCTGAATTTTGTAAAGTGAATTTGCAAGATTCAGGAGTACTTCGCCTTCTGAAACCCCAAGCGAATCAACAAGAAAGCGGTAGTGGAAGGCTGCTTTTTCGAAATCTTCTGCCAGATATGCTTCTTTCGCTTCCTTTTTATGGGCATTGATTTTTGCAATCTTATTCAACTCAGACAGAGGCGTAAGCACCAGGAAAAAAACAAGGATAAGTTTCATTGTCAATTCAGTTATACGTCAAAGTTTTAATATTTTGAAACTGACTAATCCGTCCAGCAAAAGTAATAAAAAGGCTGCTGCAAGAAAATAGAAATACTTGTTTGCACTAACATCTACCTGGCGTGTCCCTCGCAACTCGCCTTCAATATTATGTATGGTATTAATTAACCGTGAAATGCCATTACTTGTTGCATTTATTTCGAAGTATTTTCCTCCCGTTTTGGATGCGAGTGATTTCAGGCTTTTTGAATTGAGTTTTGTAATCACATCGTTACCGCTATTGTCTTTTTTAAACCCACTGCTGGTACGGATTTTACTGCCCTGTGTTGTACCTACCCCCAGGGTGAACATCCGTATATCTCTTTTCTTCACCTCTTCAGCCATTTCACCGGTTTTTTCACCAAAATCTTCTCCGTCACTTATCAGAATGATCGCTTTTGATTTTTGCTCCAACGACAATCCTTCGTTGTCTTCGAGTTTTTCAAGACATAATCCGATCGCAGGGGCCATGTCCGTTCCTGTTTTTGGTACCAGGCCTGTATGCAGGGTTTCGATAAAAAGAAAAAGCGCATTTTGATCATAGGTAAGCGGACATTGCATGAAGGCTTCTGAAGAAAAAATAACAAGCCCGATCCGGTCTGCATTAAATGCTTCTACGATATTTTTTAATTCGAATTTTACTTTTTCAAGACGCGTAGGCTGAATATCGTGGGCGTTCATTGATTCGGAAAGGTCAACGGCAATCATAATGTCTTTACCCACAGACCTTATTTCTTTGGTGGTTTCTCCAAAAGAAGGGCCCAACAACGCTACAATAAGTAATAAAAAATAACCAGACCTAAGGAAAACTTTTACAAACAGTTTCCCATAGCTGGTATTAAGTTTTCTGGAAATCCGGATTATCCGAATTATGTATGCCAGATATAGCAGTATAAAAAGCAGGATAAATACAATTTCGGTAACCGAAAGGACAGAATACCAGATCATCAGCACATTTCACCATTAAAATATAGCGAAGCAAATATAAGGAAGGGGTATAAATATGGGTAATGATACATGAGGAATGGCTGTGGATAATTTTAGCAGGAACCAATATCTAATCGGGCTGCCATAAATTTAATGGATGACTTCGGGTGGAGAAAGTTGGCAGTTGGCAATTCGCAGTTCGCAAATTTAGAGTTCCCAATATACCGCTGGGTCACCTGCTACCGTTCACCTCTTCAAGCGCAATTTCTGATTTTCGCAGGATACGAGGCAGATAGCGGGCAGAAGATGTAAGCGTAAGTACGTTATTGCCGATGGTATAACTATAAGTTTCTTCATAATTGGCCGGGCTGTTTAACCGTTTCATGGTAAAGGATAAAAAATTATTACCGGCCACGGTATCTTGTAACGCGAAAAAGGTTCCTTTTGCCCATACGTAGTATTCAGCTTGTATGGCTTCATCTTTTCCATAGTGCCAGATAGCATAAATTGAATCACTTTCGATAATAAAGCCGTTGTATTGTTCAATATCGGCGCCTCTTTCAATCCAGGTACCGATCAGTTCATTTTCCGGATTTACGGCAATGTCTTCATTACACGACAGCAATAAAACCAAAGGCAGCAGAAAGGATATTGTTTTAAAATACAATTTTCGGGTAATTTCGGAAACCAATTTATTATCGTAAGCAAAAGTAGAAAAGAATTAAACAGCAGAGAATATATAATTTGATAAAATGATATCATCAACAACTGATTTCTAAATAATTTGTAAAAGTAGTTTACGGACTGCAGTTATGATCAAAAATGTTGATACCTGTATTGTTGTGCAAAAATACTTATTCTATATTTGCACTCCCTTTCAAACGGAGAGGTGGGTGAGTGGCTGAAACCAGCAGTTTGCTAAACTGCCGTACCTTTTACCGGGTACCGGGGGTTCGAATCCCCCTCTCTCCGCCAGACTACGCCAAGGCTTCGTCTGGCAGGCCAAACGTTAATAGTAATTTAAGTTCTTTCACATGTGGTATGTTTATGTAATTAGAAGTATAGAATCAAGTTATCAATATATTGGTTCTACCAATAATGTTGAAAAGAGATTGGATGATCACAATAGGGGAGAGACTAAGTCCACAAAGCCATATATGCCCCTTATATTGGAAGCATATGTTGCCGTTCGAACGGAGGCTAAGGCAAGGGAATTGGAGAAATACTTTAAAACAGGATCAGGGAAAGCTATCCTAAAGAAAAGAATTTTAACTGACGAAGCTTTAGCGTAGTCAGTCCCCCTCTCTCCGCAGTATATTTTATAGTTTATTCGGGGCGTAGCGCAGTCCGGTTAGCGTATCTGCTTTGGGAGCAGGAGGCCGCAGGTTCGAATCCTGCCGCCCCGACAAAGCTTGCAGCTTGACACGAAGTGTCAATTTGCGAGCGGACAAGGCGAATGACGAAGTCATTCGGGAATTGGGAGCGAGAAAATTGGAGGAAGTAAGCTGCAAGCTTTGAATCCCTCCAAAATCAGGATCACCGTAAGGTAATCCTGCACCCCGACTTTGCGGCTAAAGCCGCTCTGTCGGACAAGCCCGATAGAGATTAAAGTTTGACAGAAAGTATCAAATTTTAAGGTCGAACATAACTATGATGAAGACATTGCCACATGGCTAAAGTTGAACCGTTGGGCATACCTGGAAAATGAATATATGAGTGCATTCTCACTCCTGGTTAATTAAGGTCCTGTAGCTCAACTGGATAGAGCAACAGCCTTCTAAGCTGTAGGTTCCAGGTTCGAATCCTGGCTGGATCACTAAAATAAGTACAACCTATTAATTATCAGTAGGTTGCTTTTTTTATTTGTTGTTAGTCAAGTATGTGTCAAGCCCTATTTAAGTCCAATACTTTTTTAATACTTAACTTAATATATCTATGCTTCAACTTTTGAAAAACCCACTCCTAATCCCTTCCGATGGAGGGACTAGCCATTTAGTAAGATCACACAGTGGATTGATATTCAGTATTTTACATAAATTATTTCAAATTTTATGAAATAATTCCAGGGTGTTGCAAAGACGAATACAGGTTTATCAGATACCGATAATGAAATTACCTCCGGATTCATTGTTTCTCATATTTTCGCTTCATTTCCTTTTTCTTTGATAGAAAGGTCCGGTGTATCTGTACTTTAATCCCAAAAAATCTGGCCAGAATAAGCGTTCCTTTCATATAATGACAATTGAAATGAATATATGAATATAAATATCTAAAATATCCCCGTTATCCGGTGATGCCCGCCCGGATGAACCTGGTCGGACGGGTTGAATAAAGGAATGAATTCAGGATATTAATATTGGCTTTAGTAATTTTGACAAAAAACAGGATGAAAGAATACTGGGACATATTTATTGAAGGGTATAAAGGATACGCCGGCTACCTCTGGTCGGAAATTACCTTTACCTATGATTATAAACCCTGGTATGAGAACTATTTTTATCTGCTAATCGGGATTTCCTTGTTTTTCCTGATCCTGGAATGGTCCAGACCCTGGCGTGCTAGCCAGTTAAAATTCAGGAAGGACTTCTGGCTAGATGCCTTTTATATGTTTTTCAATTTTTTCCTGTTCTCGCTTATCATTTATAATTCGCTATCCAATGTTTTTGTAAATCTGTTCAACGATTTTTTAGCTTTATTCGGAACCACCAATATAGTTGCCATTCATATCGAAAAATGGTCGCGGTTTGCACAATTGTTCACTTTGTTTATTATCCGCGATTTTATACACTGGTGGGTACACCGCCTGCTTCATCGCATCAAATGGCTTTGGCAGTTCCATAAAGTACACCACTCTGTAGAGCAAATGGGGTTTGCTGCACATCTCAGATTTCATTGGATGGAAAATATTGTTTACCGGACGCTGGAATATATCCCATTGGCAATGATAGGCTTTGGCATCAGTGATTTTTTCATTGTTCACATGTTTACCCTGGCTATCGGACACTTCAACCACAGTAATTTCACATTTAATCTGGGGCCTTTAAAATATATTCTGAATAATCCCGAAATGCATATCTGGCATCATGCCTACTACCTTCCTGAAGAACGAAGATATGGTGTAAATTTCGGCTTAACACTTAGTATGTGGGACTACCTGTTTAACAAAAATTATATTCCATACAATGGGAGAGATATCCGGCTTGGTTTTCCAGGAGTAGAGCGATTTCCCGTAAAGTTTATAAACCAAAACCTGTACGGATTCGGATCATCAGGCAAAGAACTGAACAGGAATTAAGTATTAAAATATATGAACATATTTTCATACTTAATATATTTACGTGATGAACAAGGTGATGGACTTTGAGAAGCGTGAAAAGATTGCGTTTATACTTAAAACGATTGCCCATCCTATCAGAATTGGCATTATTGAATTACTTACCCGGAATAAATCGCTCTCTGTGAATGAAATATGTGATGGGATTAATTGTGAACAATCACTTATTTCGCATCATTTGGCCAATATGCGGTTAAAAGGAATCCTCGGTTATTCAAAATCCGGGAAAAAGGTGTATTACTCCATTCGGTTGAAGGAAGTTACCAATGTGATTGATTGTATCGAGCATTGTAACGTCGGTAATATTTCAATAAATTGATCCTTTCCGGATATTAATCGTATATTGATCCATTGCAACCAACGCTGAATCACTCATATTATGAATATTGAACAGATCTATACTGGTTGTCTGGCCCAGGGAGCATATTATATCGAGAGCGAAGGAGAGGTGGCAATTATTGATCCTTTACGTGAAACTGATCCGTATATCAAAAGGGCTGCAGAGCATCATCATACCATCAAATACATATTTGAAACCCATTTTCATGCTGATTTTGTATCAGGGCATGTGGATCTTGCAGATAAAACAGGCGCAAAGATCATCTTTGGACCCGGTGCAAGCACGGGTTATCGTATGTATGAAGCAAAAGATCAGGAAGAATTTGTTTTGGGAAAAATAAAAATAAAAGTGCTTCATACCCCCGGTCATACGCCTGAGAGCAGCTCATTTTTATTGAAAGACGAAACAGGAAAAGAACACGCCTTGTTTTCAGGAGATACGCTTTTTATCGGCGATGTGGGCAGACCCGATCTTGCCATAAAATCTGATCTTACGCGTGAAGATCTTGCCGGTTTTCTGTTTGACAGCCTCAGGGGTAAGATTATGCCTTTGCCCGACGATGTAATTGTATATCCGGCTCACGGAGCAGGATCGGCATGCGGTAAAAATATGAGTACCGAAACATTTGATACCCTGGGTAATCAGAAAAAAACAAATTATGCCCTGCGGGCAGATATGACACGTGAGGAATTTATCAAAGAAGTGACAGAGGGTCTTCTACCACCTCCGCAGTACTTTGCAAAAAACGCTGCGCTTAATAAGTTCGGATATGATAGTATCGATACCGTAATGGAACGGGGAGTGGTTCCGTTGGATGTGCAGGAATTTGAAGACATGGTAAATCGTACCGGAGCGCTTGTGCTGGATACACGAGATCAAGAGACTTTTAAGGAAGGATTTGTTCCTAACTCCATATTTATAGGGCTGGATGGCCAGTTTGCCTCGTGGGTAGGTACGCTTTTTCCGGATATAAAACAACCAATCGTATTAATTTCAGATGAGGGAAAGGAAGAAGAAACGGTTTTACGCCTGGCAAGAGTGGGTTATGATAACACACTAGGATACCTGAAGGGAGGTTTTGCAGCCTGGCAAAATGCAGGCAAAGAGATCGACACCATTGCCAACATTTCGGCCGAAAATCTGGCAAGCCTCATCAATGATGGTAACAATACGCCTGTGCTGGACGTGAGGAAACCAACCGAATATCAGGCCGAGCATGTTGAAAATGCAGTGAATATTCCATTGAATTATCTGAATGATTACATGGACCAGCTTGCAAAAGATCATACATATTACCTCTATTGCCTGACTGGCTACCGGTCTATGATTATGGCCTCGATACTGAAAGCACGTGGATTCGAACAGGTCACGGATGTGTCCAGAGGCTTTGAGGCGTTGAAACAAACCGAAGTACCGCTAACCGAATAGGTGTTCCCCACAACATTATGATTTATTGATTTATTTTTTTATACGAAGTAGTGAATCAAATATTTTCAGTAAGTCTTAAAATAAATTTTGCTATTAATTCTATCATCAAGTAACAGGCTAAACTTCGGATTTCGAAATTTATTGAGCTATTTCACTCCACTAGGTGTAGTTTGTAACTACATCTAAATATTTATGTTTAATATGTATTTATTTATATTTGATGTATGGGATCAGCTTATCAAATTCAAGATCAAGGTGGTTTATATTTCTTTACATTTCAAGTAGTTGGATGGACGGATATTTTTTCAAGTCAGATTTACAGGGAAATTGTTTTGGAGAGTTTTTCTTTTTGCAGGTCGGAAAAAAGAAAGGAGTTATGTGAAGTTCATTGACTGACTAAATGAAATAATTGGCCTGTATCCAAAACTGGCGCGGAAGTTACTTCCGTGCCATCATTAATAGTCATTTTTGGCTTGCGCTATTGCCAGGGCTAAGACTTGCACCTTGAATAGCATAGAGAATCCCGAAGATTATCTATATTCGAGCGCCAGGAATTATGCTGGACTGAGTTCACTGATTGACATTGATTTGATATAAAGGCATAGCTGCACTTGTCAGCCTCCGGAGGAAACTACGCCTAGTTTGGGATTTATTGTGTTGAATTTTTATAATGAGCTACACGGTAGTTTACTGATTTTTGTAGGAGTAATAACACGATTTGATTGCCAGTAAAAATTCATACTCATTTGCCCGGAGCACAAAACTATGGGGCAGATTACAAAACACTTTAAACCGTTCCAGTTCTTCGCCGTACAGCCCGGTTAGTTCCCAGATTAGTTCACTTTCAAACCTTTTATCAACCTGGCTGCGCACCTCATCCAGCTTCAGGATAGCCTTCAGTTTGCGTTTTTCCTTTCCCTCACGGCTGAACCAGTCCCACAGCAACGAAGCGGGGTTCATAATGCCCGGCTCCACGGCTACAGGGTCACCCTGCAATGTGCCGTAACTTACATTTTTGAGTGGATTAGGAGGATTCTCACGCCTCAGTATCGACTCCGTAACTTCATTTCTACTGTATATAGTCACATTTTCCAGAGGTATGGTACGTCTTTGCAGAATTATTTGCCGATAATACACTTCTCCCTTATAACCGCCTGGTATTGAAAAGTAGAAGGGTTCATAACCTATCGAAGTAAACTGTACCACGTGAATTTTTGAAACATGCATGGAGAAAAAACCGGAGGGGTCGGTAATGGTAATCTGTTGATTATTTCTGTTATAAAGATGTACATCCGCCAGCGGTGTTACACTGTCTTCCAATACCACCTCTCCTGTAAAAAGGATTAAACCAGCCGTGGTTCCATACTGGGCAAATGCCATTTGAGAAACCAGGAAAAGAAAGAGAGAAAAAAGGAAAACTTTCAAATTAAGAGGGTTGTATTTAAACCTTCTTTGGGGAAAGTGTGTCTGATTAGAAACATCCTTTTAAGTCAAATATTTTGAAGGTAAAACAGTTAATTAAAATTTGATTAAATTGAATTATGGTTCGCGCCGGCATATTCAGATGGTTATTGTTGTTTTTGTTAAGCAGCATACATTTATGTGCCCAGCAGGCTGCAAAATTACCAAAACAGGAGCAAATTCATTCGCTTATCCGGTTTTATGCGGAAGAAAAGAAGTTTAACGGCAACGTGCTCATTGCAGAATATGGGGAAATAATTTATGAAAATGCGATTGGCTGGGCCGATATCAAGAATAATGAAGGCCTCACACTCAGCACGCCATTTTATCTTGCTTCCATATCTAAATCTTTTACAGCCCTGTGTGTGATGATGCTGAAAGAGGAAGGTAAACTGGATTATAACGACAAAATATACATGTATTTCCCCGAACTTGGCGCCCCTGCAAAAAAAATAAGTATCCGAAATCTTCTGCAGCATACTTCAGGCTTGCCAGATTACATAAAAATGGGCTGGGATGAGCCCGGTCTGACCAATGCGCAACTTTATGGCAAATTAATAAACAACGTAAATCAACTAAAATTCAAACCGGGATATAAGTTCAGGTATAATAATACCGGATATGTACTGCTGGCCCTGATTGTGGAAAAAGCTTCGGGCGTCCCGTTCTATGCGTTTGTTAAAAACCGTATTTGTAAACCCCTGGGTATGAAAAATACCTGGGTGTATGACCTTCGTGTACCTGAACGGAACAAGCCAGGCAGAGCCATCGGATACCGGTCTAATTTAAAGAAGACGGATGATTATTACCTGCTTACCTGGGGAGACGGAGGAATTTATTCCAGCATTGAAGATCTTTTCATTCTGGACAGGGCACTTTATTCGGAGAAACTGGTGTCCGCAAAAACACTGGAAGAAGCGTATACACCCGTCGCCCTGGTAAATGGCGCTACAAAAAATTACGGATTTGGATGGGTGATCGGGAACAACCTGAACGGAAAAACGGTTTCGCATACCGGAGGTTTGGCAGGATTCCGCAATTATTTTGAAAGACAGATAGATGTGGAAAATACGATTATTATTCTGACCAATACCAATAATAATTACATTACGGAAATGCGCAACATACTTGTTAAGATACTCGATGGGCGGTCGTATGTTTTTCCGGAGAACTGATTTGACTCATTTTTTATGTTTTGATAAGAAACTTAGCACGGTTCGATTAAAGTCGTGCATCGGAAATCCGGATCAATCACTTAAATATGAATGAATTAATGCTGGTTTTTTGAATTTCCTCCGAATTGTAAAGTCATAGCTGGAATTTTGATAAATAAGGGTGAGTGAATTGGTAATTTCCATGCAGAGCCTACTACAAATACTACTTGTCATTTACCTAATCTGTTGTTTGATTATTGCCATTACATTCCTAAGTGTATAATACCTCGTACGCACAAAATCAGACCCAATAAAGATTTCAGATATTTTCCTCCGGCACGGGTAGGGCAGGATACGGCATTGGATGACATTGAACAGCTCTTATTACAAAAAGATTGGGAATTTCAATTAGAGCGTATTGAAGTATTCGAGGGAAAATATACGGATGATACGGCTTCAGTGATCTACCTGCAGCACCGAAAAGCCAAAGCCCTGATTGCATTAAGAGAATATGAAAAAACGCTGGATGCATTAAACAATATTGATAAATAAGGTAGTATGAAATCTGTAATTCTGTGCCAATCTTTCTTCTACTACTACCGGTCATTCACCTAACCTGTTGTTTTAAAACGTCCTTCGTGTTCGGGATAAAGTGTTCTTACCGGGTCTGAAGTCCAGCATTCTCCGGTCATAATATCCATGACGGAGAGCACACCATCCCAACCGGCTCCTGTATCCATCATCCATACTTCACAAGCCTTAAGCGGCCGTTTGTATCCATACACATGAATGGGTGTGTGGCCAATATAAATTTCATCGTATTTTGTGAGATGCGGAGGGTTTTTGTCCATTCTGTGATCAAAGGCCATATTAAACAGTGTACGATCCCAGAGAAACGTATCCTTATGCTGTTTGGTTAGCGGTTTGGAAGTGTGAATGCCGGCATGTACAAAAAGTGTGTTGCTCAATTCATAATACAGGAGGCTGTTTTCTAACAAATTCAGATGGCTGTCCGGCATTTTACCGTTATAGCTCTCAACAGTTGCGTAACCGCCCTGAGTGAGCCATTCAGGGAGCGTTTCGCCGGTACGCGCCCAGTGCAAGGCCATTTCATCATGATTGCCCCTGATGTACACAAGGTTAGGAAGCGTGAGCAACAAATCAATGCATTCCCTGGTTTGAGGCCACCCATCCGTCACATCACCCAGACATATCAATGTATCCTGTTCAGGATTATAGCCTGCTCTGGACAAACATTGCTCCAGGGCTTTAAGTGCTCCGTGAATGTCGCCGATTACCAGTTTTCGCTGAGCCATGTTGCAAGTTACAGCTAATGAAATATTTAAAAAACCAATCCCGGCATTCGTACCAGGCCAGGCCCGTACAGTTAATCACACCCCTGGCACGGGAGGCCGGCCACACCAGGGGTTGCATCAGCACTAAGCCTGACTTTACCACGGGTGATTTTTCAAGTGTTTCTTCGGGCGCTTTCCGGATAACTATAGACATTTCCACATCAGCCCATTATCAATGCAGCTTATGCATGCAACATGATGCTCAAACCTGACCGGCTGTGGATGTTAAGTGCTGTCTTACCGCACATTATTGGAGCTTAATTGTTAGTTGCCGTTGCCGGCATCCTTTAGCGGGAAACAATTTGTTTCGTTATTATCAAACGCTATAAATTTAGTTTTTAGGGTGGAAAGAGATTTTTAATTTTTCTTTTTGAGTGGGCAGGCACACTCTTTTGCTCACGAAAGCTTTCGGGATGTGTGACTGCGAAGGGTCTGACTAGACCTATAACTGATATTTATACAATTCTGCAATTACCTGATGATATTCTTTTTCTAATTGCAGGTATTTGTCATAAGAGTTGTAGAAATAGCTTATCTCCATAAAGTATTGAATGGATGATATTTCTCCCAGTTTTAATGCTTTATCCAATAGTTCTGTATTGTTTAGGATAGTTATTAGTTGTTGGTATTCTTCTAAGGTGGTTTTCAGGTTTTGGTATTTTTCATATAGTTGCTGTATTTCGTGATAGTGCTGGTTTTTGTGTTGTTCAACTTGTAATTTGCTGAAAAGCACCTCTGCTTTTTGAAGTTTTACGGTGTTTTTGTTTTCCCACATTGGAATGGTAATCCCGAAATGTACACCCTGATATTTTTGTCCTAAGATGGCTTGTGAACGGTATCCGGATTCCATTTTGGGCAATGTTAATGCCTTGCTTAGTTGCACTTGTTTTAGTCTTATTTCTTTTTGCTGTTGAAATGATTTTAAAACTGGGTCGTTTGCTTCTATCGTACTTTCTAATGTTTGAAAATCAGGAATAGAGGGGATTAAGGAATAAACAGTATCAGTAAAAGTAATGGTAGTTCCTCCATTCAGTTCTGTTAGTTTTTGATTGAGTTGATTGATTTGGCTTGTGTTCAGTCGAAAATCGTTTTGCAGATTAAGCAGCTGCAATTTCGCCTTGTTCACATCTAAACTGCTTGCGTCTCCTTTATCTAATTTTTTCTGATAATCATTGTATAATTTTTCAGCATTTTGCAACCGCTTTTTCAGTTCTGCTTGTTTTTTATTGAAGTAAATAAAATCAATACAATATTGCTTTGCTTTAAGAAGAATGTCTTGCCTGTATGCTGTTAATTGAAAGTCAACTTGTACGATTTGCAGGTCTGCGACCTGCTTTTTCTTTATGTATGTGGTTGGAAAATCAAAGGATTGCAGAACAAGAAAATCTGTTTGATTTCCTGCGCCTATCGGTGTACCTTTTAAAAATTCATATTCAACGGATGGATTGTAAAGCGTTAATCCGGTTTTATATTGCAGTTTTTTTGCTTCCCAATATTGCTGATTGGCAATGAGTGACTTGTTGTTTTTTGCTATTTCAGAAAGTATATTGTCAACTGAATTCTGGGCTTTAATGTTTGATACTATAAATATAAAAGCAATAAGTGCAAGATATTTAATGTCGTTTTTCATTTCTTTAATTTTTTTTTCACGAATGCACTAATGTTTTTTATTCGTGAATTCGTGGCTGTTATATTTTTCATTTTTTTCATTTGTAATAAAATAAACAACGGGAACGATGAATATATTTAAGAGGGTTGAACTGAGAAGTCCTCCTAAAATCACCTTTGCCATTGGGCTTTGTATTTCGTTTCCTGGCAGGTCGCCTGACAAAGCAAGTGGGACTAATGCCAGGGCGGTTGTAAGGGCGGTCATTAATATAGGCGTTAAGCGGTCTAACGAACCCTGAATAACGGTATCGTATAGTTTGTGTCCCTGCTCTCTTAATTTCTGATAGCGTGATACCAGGAGTATTCCGTTTCGGGTGGCTATTCCGAACAGTGTAATAAAACCAATGATTGAGGGAATACTGATGATGCCTGATGTGAACCAGATGCTTAATACTCCGCCAATGAGCGCCAAAGGCAAATTGAGCAAAATGATACCTGCAATCTTTATGTTTTTAAATTCCTGATAAAGCAAAAGGAATATGATGAACAAAGCCATTAGAGAGGTGAAGAATAATATTTTTGATGCCTTTTCTTCGCTTTCAAATTGTCCTCCATATTCAATGCGGTAGTTTTCTGGTAGTTGTCCCGACATTTGTCGGGATACTTTTTCTTTGATATCGTTTACTACGCTTCGCAAATCACGTCCTGTCACGTTTGCTGAAATGACAATTTTTCGCTGTACATTCTCTCTGTTTATAGTGTTGGGTCCTGTTACTGAAACAATATCGGCAACGTAATACAGAGGAATTTTAATTGTTGAACCGTGCCTGCCATGCCTCGGCAGGCGGGCGGCAGACAGGTTTTGAATATTGAATTGTTGAGTTGAGTTTATATTGGCATCAATCAAGGTGTTGCGGATGTTTTCTATTTTTCCCCTGTTTTCATCATTAAATCTTAATACCAAATCAAAACTTTTGTTGCTTTCAAATACCTGCGATACTTTTTCACCCGCAAAGGCAATATCAACAAATCTGGTAAATTGACCAATTGAAATGCCGTATTTGGCAAGCATATCACGCTTTGCCTTTATCTGCACTTGCGGGATTTCAATTTGTTGCTCTACGCTGATATCAACAAGTCCTTCTATGCCTTCAATGTTGGTTTGTATTTGATTGGCAAGAGAGAACATTTTGCTTAAATCAGTTCCGAAAAGTTTAATGGCTATGTTGGCTCTTGTGCCTGACAGCATGTGGTCAATACGGTGTCCGATGGGTTGCCCGATAGTAATGTTCGCTTCTGAAACAGCGCTTAGTTTTTCCCTGACCTCTTTCATAAACTCTTCACGGCTGCGGTCTGTTAAAACAAAAGGTGCATCTATTTCGGCAGCGTTTACGCCTTGTGCGTGTTCGTCTAATTCAGCCCTGCCTGTTCTGCGTGAGGTAACTGAAATTTCGGGAACGGACAGCAGGATATTTTCAATTCTGTTTCCAATTTTATTTGATTCTTCCAGTGATATGCCTGGCATACTGACAGCGCCTATTGTTAAAGTGCCTTCATTAAATTCAGGCAAGAAACTTCTGCCCAAACCAAACATCAGAAAGCCCGCTAAAATGAACAATACAAAGGATAATCCAAGCACTGTTTTTTTGACCTTCATTACTTTTTCTAAAGCTGAATTATAATGCTTATTGAGCCACCTTTCTAACCAACTTCCTTTTGCTTGTTTTAATAATTTTTTTTCATTGGTGAGCATAAGACTGCAAAGGACAGGAGTAAGTGTTACGGCAACAATCAACGATGCGAATAGTGAGACAATAAATGATATTCCGAGTGGCTGCAACATTCTGCCTTCCATTCCGCCAAGGAAAAACAGGGGAATAAATGCTACTATAATGATTAGGGTGGCATTTAATATAGAAGCCATGATTTCTTTTGATGCGCTAAAAATTACTTTAACAATGTCCTCCTTTTCTTCACTTGGTTTTTGTGCGTTTTGTTTCAGGCGTTTGAAAACATTTTCTACAACAATAACCGCATCATCCACGAGAGAGCCGATGGCTATTGCCATTCCACCCAATGACATAGTATTAATGGTTAAGCCCAAAAGTTTAAGTGTGATGATGGAAACGATAAGTGAAAGCGGAATGGCCACGAGTGATATGATGGTGGTTCGGTAATTCATTAAGAACAGGAACATGATAATTACAACAAAGAAAGAGCCCTCGATGAGCGCTTTTTGGATGTTGTTTACAGATGCCTGAATAAAATCTGCCTGACGGAATATATTGGTGTTGATTTTAATGTCGGCAGGCAGGGTTTTGGCAATCTCTAAAATGGCATTATCAATTTTTTCTGTGAGTTCTAATGTATTGGTGTTGGGCTGCTTTGTTACAGTCATAATAACTGCGGGACTTGCTTTTAGTGAACCGTCACCGATTTTAGGGATTGCTCCGCCTATTTTTATTTCTGCAACATCTTCTATTTTAATCGGAACATTATTGACAACCTTGATGACGGCATTGCCGATTTCTTCTGTTTTGTTTGTTCTGCCTATGCCCCTGATGATGTATTCATTACCAAATTCATTCATAAAACCACCTGAAGCATTGAGGTTGCTTTGTTCGCTTGCTTCCAGTAATTCGTTTAAAGTAATGTTGTAGTATTTCATCTTTTGTGGTGAAGCAAGTATCTGATATTGCTTGTATTCCCCGCCAATAACAATTACTTGCGATACTCCGCCAGTAGCCAATAATCTTGGCCGGATACTCCAGTCGGCAATAGTTCTTAAATCCATTGGGCTGGTGCTATCTGACGATAAGCTGATAAGCATAATTTCGCCCATGATAGATGATTGGGGCGCAAGGGTGGGATTGCCTACGCCCTGTGGTAGCTTTTCGGCAATGGTTATCAGTTTTTCACTGACTATTTGCCTTGCTTTGAAAATGTCCGTTCCCCACTCAAATTCTGTCCAAACGATTGATATTCCTGCGGCTGATGAAGACCTTACCCTGCGTACATCGGTAGCACCGTTTACTGCGGTTTCAATCTGAAAGGTTACTAATTTTTCCACTTCTTCGGGAGCCATTCCATGTGCTTCCGTTAATACTACAACTGTTGGCGCAGTGAGGTCGGGAAATACATCTACTTCCATTTTGGAAGCGGTATAAATGCCTGCTGCTAAAAGCAACGCTGATGCCACAATAATCATTAAGCGATTGTGCAGGGAATAGTGAATGATTTTGTTTAACACGATTTTTTGATTTTATATTTTAACTTTTATATTTTTGATTTATCCTTGGATTTTTTTAATGTAATTCTTGAAGCAATAAAGATCGCAGTCAGTTCTCCTGCTTCTTTAAATAATGGAAGAACTCTTTCCTTTTTTAATAAATTTTCATCAATTATAAACTCAAGTCAATATTGTGATTCATCTGCTTCTTCTATGACTATTCCAAGCTTTGCTATAAAACTTGCCCGAGATTGTGCTACGCAAGCAGCTCTGTAATTTGCCGGAACCGAAGTACAACATCTGATTAATTGCCCTTGAATATGATTTCCTGATTTGATGTTAGGAAGTGATGAAGCTAATTTCACACAACTGTGGGCAAATTCCTTTGTACGTTTTTTTAATTCGACTTCATTCATGACATTCTATTTTATGGTTTAAGAAATTTAATTTTCTATCTAAAATCTAAAATTTAAAATTCTTTTAGTGTTCGTGTCCGTGTGCAGGAATAGTTCCTGACATCGTTGCTAATTTTATTTGGTAACCACCTTTGATGACAACTCTTTCATTTTCCTTTATGCCTGATAATACCTGCACATTCATACCGTCATTTGCTCCTAACTTTAATTCACGCTTTTGGAAACCTTCGCCTGATGTCTGCACATAGGCAAAGTAATTTCCCTGTTCTTCTATAAGCGCTGAATAAGGAATTACCAGAGCATCTATAATCACATTTGTTTTTAGAAAAACCTCGATGAATGAACCGGGAATTATTTCGCCTTTGTTGTCAATCTCAAAGTTTACAGGGATATAATATGCATTGTCATTGGTGTTTTTCCCATAAGAAATGAGCTTGCCGTTTAAGCTGTCTGTACAGTATATTTTACCATCATAAGCAGTTTTGAAATTGGCAGATGAAATGCTGTTGAGCTTTGAAAAATGCTTTTGTGACACTTCGGCTTTTAATATGAGTTTTCGGTTTTGAGAAACGCTCGCGATGGGTTGCCCGATTTCAACATACTGCCCTTCGCTGACCAATACATTTTTTATATATCCTTGTATTGGTGATGTGATTTTCTGTCCGCCTGCGGTGTAGTTGTTTGCAATGGTATTGAAAGCGGTTTGAGCATTTTCATATCGGAGTTGTATTTCCTGAAAATCTTTTTGTGAAATGATGTTGTCTTTTACCAGTTCTTCGGCTCTTTCAAAATCGGTTTTATTTTTTTCATAATTGGCTTTTGCTTCTTTATATTTGGAATCTAAATTATCTTCCGTTAAACCACTTCCTGAAATAGTAAACAGCGTTTCACCTGAATTAACGGCAGAACCAATCAGTTTTTTATTGTTCCCGAATGTAATGATTCCGTTGCTTTTGGCTGTTATGATTACTTCGTCTCCCTGAGCAGGTAGGATTTGCCCTGTTGTTTTGATGATTTCAGCAAAAGGTTGCCTTTCCACTTTCATATTGGCAAATTCTATTTTCCATGCTTGTTCCTTTAGATAAACAATTTCTTCACCAATTGTTCCTCCCTTGCCGGCAAGCAGGTCTTCCTGTTGATTTGCCAGTGCGGTTTTTGTGTCTGGATAAACGGTAATGTTGTCTATTTTAATTTTATCCGTAAATTCTTTGGTTTGGATGTCAAAGACCAACTGATACACACCTGCGATTTCAGGTTCCAAAGCAAGCCGGAATATTCCCGGAGAGGAAGGGCTGTCTGCTTTAACTTGCCTGACGGCAGTCAGGTTTACAGGTTGTTTATTTTTTCCAACTAAGCTAACCGATACAGAACCTTCCGTAACTGCTTTGAAGTTTTCTCCTAATTGGGTGAAGTGGGCTGCAAACTTTGAGGTTTTGCCTACAATTAAAGGATTGAACTCTACGAATAGTTCTGATTTATCGGTGTAGAGGGTGTAGGCAAGTGGTTCAAGTTCTATACCTGTGTATGCTTCCTCCTCACCGGGTTTATGATTGTCATTTTTGCAACCTGCTAATAATGCAGAAATAAAGACGAATGAAATAATTACTTTATTCATTATGAATGTTTTTAAAATGTTAAATGAGAATAAACAAACCATTTCAATCCTGAATTATCAAGCCTGCCTGTTGCTCGACTGCCGTGGCAGGGCATACAGGGTTGAACAATTTAGGACTGCCAGTAAATAAATGTGAATTAGGTCAAGCCCTGATTACACAGAAAGTACAGGGGGACCTCTAAGGAAGTGTGTGGTGTAAAAGGATTGTTTTGCAGCTATAAAAATGCAATGTGTAGATTCGGGTTTTATCGGGATTTTAAGTTGCCTGAAAACAAAGTCCGCGTTTTTAATATACTGCTTTAGGGTTTGTATTTTTTGAAAATCATGGTTATTACTGAAGGTGAATAAAAATTCAGTAGTAGTAATTAGGTGAGTGAAGTGTGAGAATAAGCCAATCGGTTCATCATTTTCATCCTGATGGTCTTGGTCTTGTTTGTCGTAATGATGTTCATGGTGGCTTATGTCTGAAATCTCATCGTGATGGTGATGAGGAATAATATTATGCACCAATACAAATGAAAAGGTGAATAATAGTATTGTTGATATAAATACCTTTTTAGACATTTCGGGTGCAAATATAGCAAAAGTAATTTGTTATTTTCTTGTTCTTTTTTGATCGTTGGGGAATTGCAGCTCTTTTCAATTTTGCTTGACCATAGAAAAACATCTTTAGCCTGAATAATTCATAAATCTTTGTTATGAACGTTTCAAGTATCTGACAGTCAAGTGCTCGCACAGAATTTTGGAACGGAGACGTAGCGAGCTACGTTGAGTACCAAAATTCGAGCCTGTCCGCCGACAGGCAGGCAAGTGCTTGAATGGTAGGTAATTGGAATGCGTAATAGATTATTCATGAATTATTCAGGTTAGAAAGCTTTGGCTGTGCCTGGCTTGTGGGGGCTTTCTAAACGTGCTTGCAATTATAGAGATTTACTCGTAGTGGTTCAATGATGTTCTTCCCTTGCGAACAGCTTCCATATAAATCCACCGTTCACTACAAACCCGTCCGTAGGTGCCCAAATTTCTGCAAATGTAGGATTGTTGGTTGGCGGTTGCACTATATCCTGATAGCGTGATTGACGAGTATCATTGAAGTTCTCAAAATTGAGGAATAAGCTAAAATGTTTTAATTCCCGCAAAGCCATAAGGCCAACTATCCAGTAATCGCGTGTTTGTGTGTAATCGCTGAGAAATTGCTGCCCTGTGTAATATGTTTCAAAACCAATTCGCCATTTATCGTGCTGCTCAAACACCAAAACGGCACCGGCATTATGTTTTGGAGTTAGGGGTTTCTGATTATTTATGTTGTCATAATTAAGTTTTACGTCTATGAAGGCGTATTGCAGGAACAGTTTGAAATCTCCATAGGTTAGTTTAATGTTGGTTTCAAAACCCCTGCTTTCAATTGTTCCGTCTGCATTTTCAAAAAAGTAGTTTCTGTTTGCAATGTCTTGTGAAAGCACAAGGGCCTTGTTGAGTTGGGTATAAAAGAACAGTTGATTGATGGAAAAAGTCATTTTATTGCCAATAATGGTTTTGTAGTTGATGTCAAAGTTTCCGCCAACTGAATTTTCAGCTTTAACTGTGTTTCTGTCAATAGGCAAGATATTCTGAAATGTGAGGGCTTCTGCTTCTTCGGTGAAAATAGTGGGCAGCTTATAGCCCATTCCGCCACCCAAACGCCCTGATAGTTTTTTGTTGGGTTTGAAAAGCAACGAGATTCTTGGTAAAACAAATGTTCCGTAGTTTGTGTTGTAGTCAGTTCGCAGCCCACTTTCCATCGCGAATTTTGGATTAATGTCCCAGGTATTTTGAGCAAACCCGCCAACGGTGATGTTTTGATAATCTCTTACAGAAGGGTTGGAAAGTTGGTTTTCTTTGAAATTATCGGTAAAGAGGTTGGCACCTGAAATCCAGTGGGTGTTCTCTTTTTCAAGAGTATAGGTGGCTTCTGAAAAGCTGGCAAGCTGGTTGCCCTGAAAGCGATAATTTGGAATGTTTATTTCACGGTCGAAATAGCTGATGCTGTTGCGGAAACTTAGTTGTGTAGCATTTTTGAATGTTTTGTCAAATGCCAACTGGGTGGAAAACCGCTTGGAAAGGTTTTGCTCGGTGAAGGTGTGCAGGGAATCGGGTTTGTCGTTAATAACCAAAATGTCTCCGCCAATACGGTCTTCCAAAAATGTGTTGATGCCCAGCCAAAGTGTTGTGCTGTCATTGGGGTACCAGAAGAATTTTGAATTGAGCGTAATGCTTCTAACTTGTGGAATGTCTGAGAAACCATCTTTGTTGGGGTCATAGGGTTCCTGCCTGTTGCCGGAAGCGTATATGGAGAAACCTGTTTTGTTGAATTTTCGGGCATAAAAACTGTTTGCAGTGGTTCCCATTGCGCTGGTCTGGTTAAGCATTATGCTGAGTTCGGGTTCGCCTTCAACGGGGGTTTTGGTAACAAGGTTTATTAATCCGGCAATGGCTCCGCCACCGTATAAGGTGGATGTGCTACCTTTGATTACTTCCACTTGTTTGAGGTCAAGGGGTGGTATTTGCATAATACTCAATCCGCTTGAGAAACCGCCAAACAATGGGAAGCCGTCTTTTAATATTTGTGTATAACGCCCGTCAAGCCCCTGAATGCGGATGCTTTGGTTGGCTGAATTGGCGGATGTTTGCTGCATTTGTATCCCGGTGCTTTCTCTTAACAGCATTGCGATATTGGTGGAGTTCATCACGGCTTTTTCGCCCAGTTCTTCGGCTGCTAAGAATTCTATACGGGTTGGGATTTCTTCAATGGTTCTGCTGCTTCTGGTGGCAGTGACAATCACTTCTTCCATTTCTTCTCCACCTTCCAAAAAGATAATAAACTGCTGGTTAGAGGGTAAGGGAAATTCAAAAGTGTCTTTGCGGGTTTCGTAACCGACAAAGGAAAAAACGATAATCTGTGTCCCGTTTGGAATATTATTGATTGTTACCAGCCCCTTAAGGTCGGCACTTGCTCCGGTTGTTGTGCCTACTAATACGGCCGTGGCTCCGATTAAGGGTTCTTTGGTGTGAGCGTCTTTAATGACTGCCTGAAATGTATTTTGGCTGTATGCCTTTGTAAATACAAAAAAACACAAAATGAATAATAACCTTTTCATTAGTTTAATGATTTTATCCCGCACCAAAATTAATTTGAGAACTTCTGCGGGATATACCGACTGTCAGACCTACGTTTTTATTTATAAATTTGTTTACGATCGGTATAGAGTTAATAAAAAAATAAAATTGAGCAGCAATGCTCTTAGAAAGATAAAGGTTATGCCATTGGCGGGTGCCAGATGGAGTGAATGTATTGAAGGGAAATGGATTGCTGATGCTTGCTGTTTTCTTCCGTGAAAGGAGAAAACGGTTTTAGTGGATTAATAAGTAGGGGAGCAGTGAATCCAAAACAGCAAGCGCAGGAAAGAAATGGATTGCACATTTCTGTACAGCCATCATCACCCTGGTCATTATGTTGTTCGTTTTCTGTTGTGCAAAAGTCCTGACAGCACATTGATTCAGCGGGTAAATCAAGCGTTCCCAAGACGGGTGCAGTGACCAGTGAAAAAATGTATAGTGATAATACCAATGATAGAAGTTTCATTGATGCAAAAATAACATTTTTTAAACTTATTTATTTGTTGGTTCTACCGATTGTTGGTTCTACCGAATAATAATCAGAGTAGTATTATTTACTTTATCTTTTCTTCGCGCATTGGGAAATTGCAGCTCTTTTCGATTTTTATGAAATTATGGGCTGTCGGAAAAATAATCCCGACGAAAATCGGAACAGCGGGCGGGCAAAAAATCTAATTTTTTCTATGTCTAAGTAATTGTCTGTCATTACGAAATTTTCAATAGTGTCAAGTTCATTTTAGTCAACCGTACTTGTCCAAAATGTACTTGCTTGTTTGTCAGCAATACTTGTCAAACTGTAAAAAAGTCCCCTTTTATTTTTATACTTTATTTTTTAAGTTATGTGGTGTTTAGTATCCCCTGCCGTTTTAAGCAACTTATTCGTCTGTTTAGTTATAGCAGTGAGATTGGGGAGGTTTTTGGTTTTTGGTTATTTTAGAAACATGTGATTATATTTGCTTTCGTGATAAACGTAAGAATTCAAGCAGTTTTTTTTGTTTTTGTTTTAATGACGCCATTGGTATTTACCTTAATTACCAAGTTGGGCGATACTGGTGATGTGTATGAGCTGACTGTAAACTCTGCGGAGGAAGAGCAAAGGGATGAGCGGGAGTCTGAGAAGGAAAGAGAGTGTGATGATGTTGAGGAATTCATATTTCACAACCAGCATAACTTCATTCCCTTGAGGGGTGAAAATTTTCAATATATTGCGAAAAGCAACGGGTTTGTCAGTATCAGCAGAGATATGTTGACACCTCCACCTGAATTTCTTCAAAAACTTTCCGTATAAAGTGTTTTATCACCTTATAGAGAATAATGTGCCTGTGGTACGTTATTGGCCAATAGTACTATTCGGAAAGTAACGCTGCTAAGCGCAGTTTCTATCATCATTTTTCTTGTTACATGTAAGGTTACCGCAGGTGATAAAGGTTTGCGGGAAGCTCCAACACATAAACTTAATGAAGAAAATATTTGATTTACAACATATAAAAGGAGATTTATTCGGTGGTATTACTGCCGGTATTGTTGCTTTGCCATTAGCGCTTGCTTTCGGTGTACAATCAGGCATGGGTGCCATTGCAGGACTGTATGGGGCTATGATATTAGGTATGTTTGCCGCTGTTTTTGGGGGGACAGCCACACAGGTAAGCGGCCCTACGGGACCTATGACAGTGATTACGGCTATGGTAGTTGCATCTGCAATTGAGGCTTCAGGGAGTTTACAAGCAGGCATGGGAATTATTATTGCCTCTTTTTTGCTGGCGGGTGGTTTTCAGATAGTTTTCGGCATTGTTAAAATAGGGAAGTACATCAAGTACATTCCTTACCCTGTGCTTTCTGGTTTTATGACGGGTATTGGTGTGATTATTATCCTGTACCAGGTGTATCCGTTCATGGGGCATAGTTCGGCTAAAAGCACAGTTGATATTTTTCTGAACATTGGTAAACCACTGTCTGCTTTGGACTGGAGTGCTTTTGGTCTGGGCGGAATAACCGTAGCTATCATTTACCTGTTTCCTAAAATCACCAAAGCGGTGCCGAGTGCCTTGGTGGCTTTAGTGGTTGCAACATTGGCGGCATTTTTCATGAAGTTGGATGTGCCGCTTATTGGTGACATTCCTTCTGGTATTCCTGAATTGAAAATTGGGGAGATCCTGACCATTGACCCCGGTATGATCTGGACAATTATTAAGTTTGCGATGATGCTTGCAGCACTTGGAGCAATTGATTCGCTGCTTACATCGGTAATAGCGGATAACATTACCAAGACCAAACATAACAGCAATCGTGAATTGATAGGGCAGGGAATTGGAAACATGGTAGCTGCACTTATAGGAGGATTACCCGGTGCGGGTGCTACTATGCGCACCGTTGTGAATGTGAATGCGGGTGGCAAAACCCGTCTTTCCGGACTTATACACGGGCTGTTGCTGGCGGCTATATTACTTGGTTTGGGCAAGTACACCTCTTATATACCGTTAAGTGTATTGGCAGGTATTCTTATTACAGTTGGCATTGGAATAATTGATTACAAGGGTCTGAGTCATCTCGGGAGAGTACCAAGAACGGATGCTGTTATCATGATAATTGTATTGTTGATTACCGTGTTTGGAAACCTGTTAAATGCAGTAGGTATGGGCGTTGTGTTGGCGTGTGTATTGTTCATGAAGCAATCGAGTGACTTAGCGGAAATCGGAACATCGTTAAAAGCTCTCGCAGGTTTTAAGGATGAACAACCCTGGGATGATGAGGATAGCGTATACAAAGAATTCAAGGGCAAGATTTACATCAAGCACTTATATGGACCGTTGTTCTTTGGGTTTGCTTCCCGGTTTCAGGAACTGATTAAGGAACTGGATGATGATGTTAGGGTGCTGATAATAAGGATGGACAAGGTTCCGCACATAGACCAATCGGGAGTTTATGCTATGGAAGAAGCTGTTACCGACTTACAAAATAAGGATGTGGTGGTGGTGCTTACCGGTGTACAACCGCAACCATTGGATATGCTGAAAAGTATAGATATAATACCTGCACTTATACCCGAAATGCACTTGTTTATGACATTTGAGGATTGCGAATTGTGGCTGAAACACAATTTAATACAAGAGAACGGTGGGTTTGACAGGATTGTGAAAGAACTGCATGAAGTGAAAAAGGCAAAGGTGGCCTACCGGATGTAAAACAGATAATAATGGTAACAAAAACATTAACAAAAAAGGAGAGAGATAACCTTTCACCATCAGATGTGTTAAGGCGATTGAAATGGGGAAATTTTCGCTTTACGGGAGCGAAAAAAGGGATTAGCAGGGATTATGGAAAGCAAATAGAAGAAACTGCTTCCGGGCAATTTCCGTGTGCAGTCGTGTTGGGCTGTATTGATTCACGGGTTCCTGCTGAAATAATTTTCGATCAAGGGATTGGTGATATTTTCAACATACGGGTTGCGGGCAATGTGCTGAATGATGACGTGATCGGCAGCTTGGAGTTTGCCTGTAAAGTGGGGGGTGCAAAGCTTATAGTGGTATTGGGCCATACCCGTTGTGGTGCTGTTAAAGGAGCTTGCGATGATGTGCAATTGGGTAAGCTGACAGGGCTTGTGGAAAAGATAAAACCTGCAGTTGAGGCCATACGGGAGCAGGATACGGATTATGGTAAATCTGACAATCCTGAGTTATTAGAGGCAGTGGCCAAACAGAATGTAGTGCATGTAATCGAAGCAATTCAGGAAGAAAGTGAGGTGCTGAAGAAAATGGCAAGGAATTGGCAAATAGAAATCATAGGTGCGATGTACTATGTAGAAAGTGGTAGGGTGGAATTTGACACAAGAAATTAACTGTCAGGTTTCACAAGATTATTGTGTAAAACCAATTTGCTTTGTTTTAGTTTGATGATATAATAATCTGCCCTGAAGATATCATCAACTGTAAAATATTGCGTCTCATCTTCGCAGCAATCTGTCGGCTTAGAGGCATCGATGATATAGCAACGCGTATTATGCCTTGATGTGGCGATTTGGATAAATTTTCAGATATATCGCAATCAGCACCACCACAACCAATGAGGCTACGGTGATGATATCTACGGTATGGGGTTCCAGATGAATACCTGCCTGCCAGAATAACCAGGTATTGAAGGAATTAGGTAATCCGGTCTGCCCGAGTTTTTCCTGTATTCGTCTTTGCAACACCCTATAATTATTTGATAAAATTTTGCACAAGGTCCTTGCTTGGCCGGCAGGCCTTTCAGGTGATCTTGTCGTGGGACTAAAAACTCCAATACTGCCGTCAGGCAGTAATCGAACGCCCCGCAGAATGCCACAGGAATCATTCGAAGGTAAAC
>JADFHN010000135.1 GCA_022567155.1 Bacteroidota bacterium | reverse complement strand
TAAAAGCATTTTAGCCAATTCTCTTTTTGCTGCCGCTTCTGCTATAATTTTATCACGGTTTATTATAATTTGAACAAATCACAATTCTTGTTCTTCTTCAGTAAATGGACGTCCAGTAGGTGGTATTTTTTTAAAAAGTTTTTCGTCAACGATCCTAGTAAATTGATTTGTTCCGGTTACTGCATCAGTCATACCCTGAGTTATATCCCTCAAAACTCCCACAAGTCCAGTTCCTTTTTGAATAGCACCATCTAAAGCAGAAGTAAACTTCAGCCAGTCCCCAATAAGTGTATCCTGCATAATTTCCGCTTGACGAGCAGCCTCATCACTCATATCATCTAAGGCAATTATCTGATCTTCAATTTCATCGGTTAATCCTGCCAGGGTTGAGGCAACGGCAGCACCCCTGCGGCCAAATAAATCTAATGCCGTAGCGGTTGCACCGGTGGAATCTGTAATTTTTGTCAAAGCTTCCTGATAGGTTATTCCCGCCTGTGCTGACAACAAAAGAATATTCCTAAAGGCCGTACCGGATACGCTGGCCTCGAACCCCCTATCAGCCAATAATCCCATGATAGCGGTAACCTCTGTAAGGCTGATCCCTAATTGTGCCGCTATCGGGGCAACGGGTGTCATAGAAACGGAGAACCTTTCCATGTTAAGGGCACTTGTAGAAAATGCGCCGGCCATTATATCAACCACCCGCTGTGTTTGGGATACGTCTAACTGAAAAGCCCGTAATGTAGAACCTACGATCTCGGCTGATCTGCCTAGTGCAGTTCCGGAGGCAGCGGCAATATCCAGCGTATCTTTTGATACATTGATTATCTCACGAGCTGTGAAGCCCAAACGTGCGAAGGCTTCCTCCAAAGAGGCAACCTGTGTGGCTGTGAATACCGTAGATTTTCCAAGATCGAGCGCATTCTGGCGAAGGGCTGCGAACTCTTTTTCAGTGGATCTGCTGATGGCAGCGACCTTTGCCATTGCCTGCTCGAAATCTGCCAGGCTCCGAACCGCAGAACTCATAACAGTTATGACAGCCCCAAGTGCAAGAAAGCTACCTGCCATTTTAGTAGCATCACCTATGATATCAAATTGTAGTTTACCACGTGCCATTACAAAGCATTGACCCTTAATTGTACCTTTCTATCTAACCTCCGCAGCGATTGCCGTGAAAATAAACTGGCCTTCCTGGTGAATTTTCTTATCGTAGGCTTCCATGCTGGTTTAGCCTTAAATTCTCCATGTCCCTTTCTTGCTCCCTTGCCTATTTCCTTGCTGCCAAACTCGAAAAGAGAAGCCCCGCCGGGATTGTCCGGAGTGATCGTATGTGTTTCTTTATTGGCTCCTTTTTTGGGTTTGATCTTATTTTTACGGAGATCCGCACCCTTAAAATCACGTGTCCAGTTTTCACGGGATCCGCTCTGTTTTCTTGCCAGTTCCTTTGTGAAATTCTCAGCCGTCGGCTTCAGCCGTAATGCGTTTAGGGCCATCTTTGGCAAACCTTGAAACAGTCTGCTTAGTGCAGCTATCGTTCTGGTGTTAATTTTTGCCAAAAATTTCCTCCCTTCTTTTCGCTAGTTTTTTGTGCTTTTCTGCCAGTGATTTCTTCCACTCTTCCGAAAACTGCTCCGGCTCGTGATCACCATCAGTATCGAAAGGATATATGTCATCCCATTTTAATAGAGTATTATCAGGACTGAGTTGCTTTCGTAGCGGATTGACCACAAAAGTCATATAATGAGCTTGCAGTATCCGATCAGATTTGATCTTATCCAGCTTTGGTTTTGCAGCATTCCATACCTCCCGGAGTGACATTTGGATATAATCATCATATCCTAACTCGGCAACCCCAAAGGCGAGCCGCTGCATATCATCAAGGGTTATGCTTTCTGCTTTTTTTTTACAGGCTGGCCGTTAGATTTCTCTTTCATCAACTGCCCGGAAATAACCTTGGAGAAAACAGTGATATCTGCCAGGGTTAATTTTAACCCCACCTCATTATAATCAAATGGGCATTCCTTTCCTGATGCCAGATACCCACCCCTGAATCCTGAGTAAACTAATACATGGAGATTTTTAGGCGTACCATAACCCTCCTGTAAGACTTTAAATGGATTGATGTCCAGTTCATCCATTACAAGTTCCATCCCTGCAATGTTGATCAAAAAAGGATGATCTTCTCCGTCAAATTCTACGTGTTTTATCATGCTTGTAATCCTTCAGAAGTTCCACCTGTTATTTGAAATTCAAACCTGAATGTTTCGTTTCCGTCTTTATTAGGAGCGGTTCGCTCCAGTTGTGTTAATATTCCAGTCCCGGAATACTCTTCGTCGCCAACAACGCCGCTACCATAGAGGTATGAAGTTGTGCTGCCCTTTAAGTCATACAGGTCTTTATAATTAAATGTAGCATCTTCGGCAAAAAATCCTTCGCCACCAATAACCTCATCCGTTTGACCTACCCCGTAAACATTAGCTCCACTGGTAGATTTTACTGTATTGGCTCTTGTGGCCTGTGTAAGCCGGTGATAGCAGTTAAATGTGTTATCCACCACAACTCCGTTGACTTCGAAATTTGTTACCCCACCATGATTTATGTCTGTGCTTGGCATATCTTATTTGCTTTGAGTTTTTTTAAATTTTGGGTGTTTCTCCAGTTCTTTTAAGGTCACCGGAAATTCATAAAACTTTCTGAGTTCCATTAAATAATTAGAAGGCTTCCCCTGTAATAGCCAGGCATCCCCCTTGGGTTCGGGAACCTCTAATGCTTTACCAGAGGACACAAGCTTGTTACCGTATGATATATTTACAAGAGCGTTAGTCCCTGGTTTCCATACTTTCCCGCTCGGCCTGTTTTCGTCTTTTATGATCACGACTTTCATGCTGTCATCATTTTAAATTCCAGTATAATAGATTTCGTTTCGTTATCCGTTTGCCTGTTTGTCAGGAAACAAGTTTTAAAAGTTACTTCCTCTTCCGTGCCGGTAAAGTCATCTAATGCAGTTTCCACCGCATCGGCCAGCTCCTTTGCATGGTCAGCCGTGGTATCGAAAATTTCAACCTCCCAGCTTTCCCATTCCTGCCCTGAACTTCCGGATTTAACCAAAACAGGCTCAGTTTCAAGCTGATTTAATTCTATCCTGGGTAAATTTTCGGTGTCCTCCTCGGTGTACCACTCGTGAGATATTACCGTAACCCCGTCAAAAATGTCCGAGTTGTTTGTTAATATCGTTTCAAGTGCTTTTCCGGTATATCCCATTATGCTACTGCTATCTTTATAAAAGGTCCGATCAGTTCATCTATTTCCTGCTGATTGTCATCTTTCTTGTATAGCTGATTCAATTTCAACCTGATGGCCTGCTTTAATTCCCGAGGAACATTTGCCGCCGAATTGCCACATATATAAGTGACAATTACTGCGTCCTCTCTGTCATAAATACTCGGCCATGAAGACGTATCAAATAACTTTACAATTCCTAAAAAACGCTTTGTTATTACGATATAATTAGAAGATGAAAATGTACTCGCTGCCCCGGTGGTCCATGTGTCCGGATAATATTCAACCGAAGAAACAGAAGACAAATCACTGTCAAGTTCTATGAAATCCCCGTTTGGAAATTCACCTAAATAAAGCTTCCTGGTTTGCGTTAAAATAGGCCGCTGTATTGTATCTTCAATATCAAAATAAGCTACCTTGATGAGTTCATCGAAATAAGGATCATCAAAAGCATGAGTGACTTTCCCTGATTTCTTGAAATCATTGATGCTTACCAAGTCCTTTGGCGTTGGCCCGGATGTAACCTCTACAAACCCCATTATCTGAAGTAAACTTTTAGAACCTTACCCTTTTCCCCTTTAAGGAATTCAGGTTTTTCCTTGTCTTTCTTTTCGAAAAGGTTTGTCTTTGGTTTCTTCAACCCATCCACGGGCAATCCATAGGTTAATCTTTTTCGTCTCTTCCTTTGTTCCATTAGGCATTCCGATTACATCATGTTCTGCCAGAGAACCGCCGTACTCGTTGGCTCTCATATTTCTCAATACTTTTACTGATTGTGCCATTATTTATTTATTTATGGTGTAGAATCATCAATTGCCGACTCCCATGTTCCTGCATCCCCTGCTGTCGTACAGACAAAATTCACGGACTGACCAATGGCCAAACCTCCAGAATAAGCGGCGGCAGCACTTTCGGTATCAATTTTTGCATTTGCATGATGCGGGAATACTTCCAACGTTGCGCTTGCATCGTTTAAAACCACGCATACATCCCCAACAGATGGAGAAGCAGGTAATGAAACGCCATCCACAGTTGAAATAACTACCGCAGATATTTTATTGAAATATTTTGTCAACGGCGTTGCGGTTGCCTGGTTTGTACCTGAAGCAGAAACACCATCGAATACATCTCTTCTGTCAAACATCCCCGTCACATCGCCGGAGGCCACATTTATAGCAGCCCTGACTTCCGCCGGACTTTCAAAAACATCAATTAATTGATTCGGAAGTATTGCACCGGTATCGGTAAACTCCGATCCGCTCACTCCCGCTTTAAGTGTTTTTATATCAGCACTATCAACGTAGTAAGCCATGGGCCGGGAAAAGGCATCAGCCCCCCCGACCTTTCTTGCACTTAATTTTATTAGTGTCATAATTTTTTAATTTTAAATTTAGGATGCAACTATATCCTGACATGCTGAAAAATCTTCGGCGTGTCTTACCTGGATATCGAGTAGTGCATTAAAAACCAATGTGTCCATGTAACTTTTGGCAGCCGTGAAAGGATCGTAAAGTATTTCAAATCCACCCCACTGCACTATGTACAATGAAGACATCTGGCCAAATATTAGCGCGCTTAAATTAGAAGCGGTTCCATCCGTCAAATTCGAAGGGACGTTGTTTGTGATAAACAAAGGATATCCGTTCATATTGAGTTCACTGGGAGGTCCATCCCTGAGAATCGGTTCTGCAATCGCACCCCCGGAAGCCTTCGCAATGGTTTTACCAGCGTTTGTTACTTTCGGATTGGTTAAATAAACATGAGGACCCATTGAATTGTCGATGAGCGCTTCTTTTTCTGTCGATGTTACAGCAACCCAGGTCAATGCCCCACCATTTGCTCCGATGGAAAAATCCCCGATACCGGAAACATTTATGATTCCTGTCGGCTGGTCAGACGATCCCGAACCCCCGATAGCTTTATTATCGAGTTCGACGCTAAAACCTCTATTAAGAGATCCGGTCACTTGCTGTGTCAGATTAAAAACAGATTGCTTGATAGCCTGCTTTGAGATTTCAATGAATCCACCAACTCGTTTTGGGCTGGCAGTTACATTGTCATACGTGGGAGTTGTTTCAGCGCCAGCATCCGTTTCACCTTCCCAGGTAAAAGTTGCTACACCGCTTTCTCTGGGCCAAACCTGATCACCAACGGCATCCTGAATAACCGTAGCACCTGCATCTACTACCACCGGCATTGCTGTAAGCGCCGGGATAAAATCAACAAATTCATCAAATTCAAGATCAGCTCCCTCGGTGGCAATGGTGATATCCCTCATTACAGAGGGGTTCACACCACAATATTTGTGATTGCCAATCCAGCGAGGATTCCTTTTACTTTTATCTCCGATTTTGAACAAAAATGATGGTATGGCAATATTGTATTGAATCGTTCCACCCACTTCA
>JADFHN010000134.1 GCA_022567155.1 Bacteroidota bacterium | reverse complement strand
CCTTAGAGCCCGTGAAAATAAGTGACTTCGATAATGACGTTTACTATCACACGAAGACCACACAACCACATGGATTAGCTAAAATCCCTAAACATTACTATTTTTAATGTTACTATGTCTGAGCCATATCCACTAACTCAAATGTCAAATTCTGCAATACATTTTTTTATTAAACACCAAACGAATAATAATTATGAAAAAGTTAACTTATTTAATCGGTTATATAGGATCGGCAACATTTATAGGGGGCTATCTGGCTCAATTACTACGTTGGCCTGGTGCAGATGAATTACAGATCTTGGGATCATTACTATTGCTTGTTTTTGTCCCACTATTAGCTATTGATAAATATAAAGTCACCATTGCAAGAACAATATCTGAGAGGTTGGAAATAATTTCAGGTATTGCTGTGGCACTATTTTTTGGATTAAGCGGATTATTAAAATTTTTGCATTTGCCTGGTGGCGTTTCGTTTTTCTTGCTGGCACTTATTTTATTTACTGTTGGTTTTCTTCCTTTCTTATTTTTTACAATGTATAAGAAATCAGTTTCTTGAAAGGTTTAGAGGGATTGATAGAGTTGTAACCACCCAACCAAAGGCGAAAACACTGGAGAAATTACCCCAGATTAGGTGTACACCATACGTGTAATTCACTTTCTGTATTGGAATGTAATTTGTTAAACACCTGATTTTAAACATAAAAACAAAACGGTTTTAAAGGCACTCCACTTCCTTCTTGTACTACATATACCCCTCACACCGAGATCCTACCTTAGACCTTATTAAAATAGTTAAATTTTAAAGGTTACTTGTTTTTATCACAAGATACTGGCGGTTAGATACATACTTATAATATATTACAAACATTAGTTGTATATTTATTAGGATATATTAATTCAGTTCATTAATTTTATTCTAGGAAACATTTAAGGAGTGAAAAGACCAGCACACAGCACAGAAACAAAGTACGTAGCTTATTATCGGGTGAGTACGAAGAAGCAAGGCAAATCAGGCCTCGGATTAGATGCACAGCGTGACACGGTTCAAAAGTTCATCAAACGTAATGGTGATCGAATCATTGCGGAGTTTACGGAAGTGGAATCAGGAAAAAATAATGATAGGCTGGAACTTAGTAAAGCAATCGAGATGGCCAATGAGAATGATGCCACTTTGGTTATTGCCAAGTTGGACAGGCTTTCCCGTAACGTTTCATTCATAAGTCAGTTGATGGATGAAAAGGTTAAATTTGTTTGCTGTGATATGCCGGAGGCCAACGAACTAACAATCCACATCTTTGCAGCAATGGCACAATTTGAGCGTAAACGGATTAGTGAACGAATAAAAGAAGCATTAGACGCAAAGCGTGTACGGGAACCGGACTGGAAACCGGGCAATCCGCAGAACCTCACCAAAGAAGCCCGGCAAATGGCCTATGATTCAATTAGCCGAAAGGCACGTGAAGATAAAGGTGTCCGGCATGCATTCCATTTCATCCGGCCTTTACGGGAACAGGGATTATCATACGATAAGATTGCAGCAATGCTGAACAAGGAAAAATACCGTACCCGAAGGGGTAAGAAATTTAGTGGCTGGCAGGTGTGGAACATTTACAAACGATTTGAAAACGAAAACATATAAGACGATGAAAACAAAAAAGGCAGCAGGGTACATAAGGGTCTCCTCAAAGCAACAGGTAAAAGGAGAATCCCTGACCACACAAACCGAATCAATAAAGGAGTTCGCTAAGAACCATGATTACAAGTTTACCAGAATCTATGCTGATGAAGGCATATCAGGTGGTACGGTTAAGGACAGACCGGGGCTTCAGTTGTGTCTCAATGACGGGCAACAAGGAGAATTTGATGTGTTAATCATATTGCGGTTGTCAAGGTTCGGCAGGAATACAAGGGAACTTTTACAAAACCACAACATGATGAAAGAGGCAGGGGTTGAGCTGGTTTCGATTAAAGAGGGTGTTGACTTCGGTACTAAGTACGGAAAAGCGATGTTGGGCATGTTCGGTGTCGTGGCGGAGTTAGAATCAGATATACTTACCGAACAGATGCTGGAGAATCGCATTGCAAGAGGTCGCAAAGGATTTCCCACGTCAGGAAGTCGTCCGATTGGCCGGACATTTGATAAGGAAACGCAGAAATGGTCATTGGACAAAACAGTCGCTAAAGACTTGCAATGGGCTGCCAGCGAATACCTGAAAGGACGCGCATTACACAACATAGTCAGAGGCTTGTCGTTTCCGATTACGTATGACGCACTGCGTGTGGCTCTGAAAGATCGTTGCGGGGATACTTGGGAGGTATGTTTTAACGGAGGTGAGGTGCTTAAATATAAAATTCCCCGGATACTGGATGATGATACAATTACCCGGATACACGAACGCTTCGCATTTAATCGGGTTCAAAACCGGAAGGATATTAAAAATAAATATGTTTTGTCAGGGTTTATTTACTGTGAAAAATGCAAGCGAACTCTAACGGGGCAGACACAAGGAAAGTACATATATTACCGACATCAGAACAAATACGGAGACACGAAATGTGTACCGAGATTGTTTAACCAGATTAACGGTACAGATATAGAGGAAGCAGTTTTTCAGGCCATATTTGAAAATATCTTAGATGTTCCAAGTTTTGAGGCAGCCATAGCAAAGAGTTTGCCTGATGAAAAAACCAAAGCAAAATTAGAAGCTGAAATTAACAGTGATAAAAAAGCGTTGAGGCGAGTTAATGAAAAATTGGAAAAATTGGTTGAGTCGGTTTTAGAAGGTACATTGAAGAAAGAGACCATACAAAAGAAGGAAGAAGGTTTGATTAAACAAAAGGATAGGCTCTGGGATACACTGGATCACAATGAGCGGAGATTTAAGAACCTGCCTGATTTAGAAAGCGTCAAAAAGGAGGCCGCTAAAATACGCAGGCTCTTGATAAAGAAATATTCTGGGATGCAGCGTTATGATGAAATGTCTTTTAAGGAAAAAAGGGAGCTACTACATTGGATCTTTGATGGAAGTGCTCCGAATGGAGATCGGTACGGTATTTACATCAACAAAAAAGGCAAAGGAAAAGATGCTATTATTGACTACTTCTTGTATGGGCGTGTTACAGGGTTGAGGACAATAAAAGGAAATGATCCTGATTTCTTTCCAGATGATTCGGGATCAAGTACTGATACTAATTATAATACTAAACTTGTCGCTGGACTGGGAAAAGTAACAAAGAAAAAATATTGAATAACCGCATTGAAGACTTCAATACTTGTCATTCTTACTTTGTGCGACACTTATTGTGGCCTGATTACTCAGAATGACGACTGTGGCGTGGAGGGTGATTTAATTGAGAGATGTTTGAAAACCTGCCATTCCCCGTCATTCTGAATGAAGTGAAGAATCTGTAATTTATTACCTGGCTGACTCCCTGGCTTTCTTTTCTTTCATTTTTTCTATTATATCTTTATTCAGGTGATGCGTGGCGTAAGCTTTCTCTAAATTTCTGTCACCGGATTTGCTGAATCGCAATTTTCTTTTTCCCCTTTTACCCCATGTGTTGTAAACAGTCAGTGATTGGGAAAGCTTCATTTTTAAAGATTGCTCCCTGATTATTTTGCTGATCAGCGACAACTTTTTCAGGTTGACATTGCAGACTTTTTCCAGATAGTCAACTTTTCCGAACCTCCAGCTTTCATAGTCTTTTTTGGAAAGAAAAACAGATTCAAGAAGTAAATCTACTGCGCAAACATAACCCTTCTTACGGATCAACTCATTTGCTGTTCTTTTGACATGTTGTTCAAACGTAAGGTTATTTATTCTCAAATTCCTCCATTGAATTCAGCTCACTAATCTTTTCTTCAACCCATTCAATGTATTTTTGATTTTTGAAATCAAACCATTTCTGCCGGTAATCACCCGAATTGTCAATGATCCACTTAAAGTTACTGAATGGTTTCGACCTGTTTAACGCATTTATTAGTTTTTCCTGTAAAGATGCACTGTCCACTGAGTATGCGAAGTCTTCCATTACTAAAAAACTTTCCCTCGAGTCCATCCTTTCGATTTCAATATAATCCGTCCAGTTTTCTTCCAGCTCTTTAATTACATCCTCCCAAAGTTCTTCATCTGCTCCATAATGACTATCGAAGTCAATTATTGTTGTAATTTCTTTTGTTTTCTTATTGTAATAGCACTTCATACCACAATCAAGATCCCCTGTAATCTCTTTTATTCGCTCTTTCGATAGGTTTATCATTTTCTCAAAGCTTATATATAACTCGTTATAAACTCCACTAAAATTAATCAAATCCCCGATAATTTGCAGGATAAGGTCCTATTTCAGATTTAACATACGTTTTTCCCGTAACGTATTCAGTTGGTCGTAGGGCGACCCTACGACCAGTAGCAAGCGTAAGTTCGATACTTTATGCATTTTATCTGGTGTTATTTGCCTGCACACAACTACAAATGTATGTATCTGCCATGTTATCATCGCCTTTTGAATTCATCGCTACAGCAATCTGATGTTAGCAATACATTTGTTTCATTTTTGCTTTTCACTACCTTTGGCGCAAATGATCGTGATACGCAGAATTAGATCATTTCAGTACTTTTTCAGGCTAAAACAGTTTAGTCTCCCATGATTGACTCACGCAGGTGTTAAAATTTTTCAGTTACAAATATTTTAAAGATCAGTTCGACTTCAGACTCGCCGGAAAATGGCTTGTATATGGGTCCATTATCGGGGTGTTCAGCGGCCTGGCCGCCATTCTTTTTCAGACTCTTCTTTCCCTGGTCAGCCAGCTTACATTTGTGCACTGGATGGGACTTGAGCCCAGTTCACCGGAAGGTGAAAAAGATTTATTCCAATTTTTAAGAGGCCCTTATATCCCTTACCTGGTTGTACTTATTCCTACGATCGGAGGCCTTATTTCAGGATGGATTGTTTATACCTTTGCTCCTGAAGCCGAAGGCCACGGAACGGATGAGGTAATTAAATCATATCATCGAAAGAGAGGAAAGATAAAATCAAAAGTACCCCTGGTAAAATTAGTCGCATCGGTGATTACCATTGGAACCGGAGGAAGCGGTGGCCGTGAAGGGCCTATTGCACAGATTGGGGCTGGTTTTGGCAGCTTTCTGGGTATGCGCATGAATACACGGACAAGAAGGTGGCTCATGGCAGCAGGTATGGGTGCAGGTATAGGAAGCATTTTCCATGCTCCGTTGGCCGGCGCTATTTTCTCCGCCGAAGTGTTATACTCCGACCCGGAGATGGAATCGGAAGTGCTGTTGCCATCCACAGTGGCGTCGATAATCGCCTACACGGTTTATTCTTCCGTATTTGGTTGGAGCCACATGTTTGTCGAATCAAGTGGGATGGGATTTTCAAATGCACTGGAATTAATACCCTATCTGATACTCGCCATTGTTCTGGCGCTATCCGCACATTTATTTGTGAAAATTTTTTACGGCATACGAACGCTTTTCGACAAAATAAAAGTCAACAAAATTCTAAAACCGGCTATCGGTGGATTCCTGACGGGTGTACTCGGGCTTACGGTTATAACTTTGCTGAATGACCACAAATACGTAGTCGATGTTATGGGTGGGGGGTACGGAATTTTGCAGGAGATATTCTCTAACGGTGCCGCCAATCTTGGAATTGGTATCTTGCTGATTATCGGGTTCGGTAAAATGCTAACCACATCATTTTCGATAAGTTCGGGAGGCA
>JADFHN010000008.1 GCA_022567155.1 Bacteroidota bacterium | reverse complement strand
GGGGGCCTACTAACAACTATTGCAAATGGTTTCATGTATGTGATGATGAACCCAAGCACAACGGTCAAATCAAATTTTTGAAAAGCAGACTGCCATCAGCAAAAAAAAGATGATTAAAAAAAACTTGTCAACAATCAGGGAACAAACACAGTGGACCCCACAAGAGAGGTACAAGCGAATAGAAGCTGTTCCACTATGTTTTTCGCTCCTGCCGAACAGACCTAAACCGATGATGTTTTGTCCTTAAGTCATTAAGACCGGTTCCATTCCGGATTTTTACCACCGATAGCTATCGGTGTAATTTCAATTGACGGGTTTTCTGGTCGGTGGTCAGGGATCCGGCCTGTTTTAAGATCGGGATTCTTGTAGCGCATGTGTTTAACAATGTATGAAAAATCATGCTAAACAAGTTACGGAGCTGCCTGTCTGTCCAGTCTGTCAGGTAGTCCACAATTTTTTTGTGCGAGTATAACTTCTAAACTATATAGTAATCTATATAGTAATCTATATAGTTTTCTGTACAAGGCTTGATTTTGGATAAATCTCTCGTTTTAAGAAATACCTGTCTGCATTTCTTTTTTAAGACGTTTAATTAAAATTTGTTTTTCAGGACTTAGCATGCTTGTGGCAGTTTTGGTGAACCCCGTGAACGCGGGTTTTCTGCAATGATGATCAAACTGGTCAGTATCATCCATGCTTTTTCGCCCAGGTATCCCGCAACGTGGCCGTGCGGTTAAAAATCAGGTTACCACCGGAAGAATCCGGATCAATACAGAAGTAACCCTGCCGTAGAAACTGAAACCGGTCTCCCGGTTTTGCACCCTGAACCGATGGTTCTACCACCGACTGAATCGTTTTTAATGAGTCAGGGTTTATGTAATTCTTAAAATCATCTCCTTCCTGAAGCGCTAACGGATCCATCCTGCTGAACAGCCTGTCGTATAGTCTTACTTCAACCGGAAGCGCATGCTTTACCGACACCCAACTCAGGGTTCCCTTCACTTTTTTACCGGTTTTATCCGCTCCGCTTCGCGTATCCGGATCGTATTTGCAGTAAATTTCGGTTACTTCACCGGTAGCCGGGTCTTTCTTATAATCCTCGCATGCAATAATGTACGCATGTTTAAGCCGGACTTCCCTTCCTGGTCCAAGCCTGAAAAATTTTCGCGGCGGATCTACCATAAAATCAGACCGTTCAATAAATATTTCTCGTGAAAAAGATATTTTTCTGCTACCCGCTGCGGCGTTCTCCGGATTATTGATGGCATCCAGCCACTCCTCCCCTTCTTCCGGATAATTGGTAATAACCACTTTTACAGGGTCAAGGATACCCATAATACGGTTCGCTGTTTTATTAAGATCTTCCCTTACACTGAATTCCAGCAAGGCCACATCAATCATCCCGTCTCTTTTGGCCACACCTATCCTGTCGGCAAAATTGCGGATTGATGCAGGCGTATATCCCCGACGCCTTAAGCCCGAAATGGTAGGCATCCGGGGATCATCCCAACCGTTTACATATCCACCATTTACCAACTCCAGCAATTTTCGTTTGCTTAATACGGTATTCGTAATATTCAGCCTTGCAAATTCAATTTGCCGTGAAGGAAATATCTCCAGATTTTCGATCAGCCAGTCATATAACGGCCTGTGCGATTCGAATTCAAGCGTGCATAACGAGTACGTCACCTGTTCGATGGCATCCGACTGGCCATGTGCAAAATCATACATGGGATAGATATTCCACTTGTTGCCTGTACGGTGGTGGGGCACCTTTTTAATGCGATAAATTACCGGGTCACGCATATGCATGTTCGGTGAAGCCATGTCTATTTTGGCCCGCAGCGCTTTATCGCCTTCTTCGAACTTCCCCTCTTTCATTAGTTCGAATAGCTGAAGATTTTCTTCTACCGGCCTGTTTCGGTACGGGCTTTCTTTACCCGGTTCGGTGGGCGTACCTTTCGTAGCAGCAATTTCATCAGACGACAGATCATCTACATACGCCTTGCCCTTTTGAATCAGTTTTACTGCAAATTCATATAGCCGGTCAAAATAATCCGAAGCATAGAATTCGCGATCCCCCCAGTCGAATCCCAGCCAGCGAATGTCTTCCTTGATGGAATCGACATATTCAACATCCTCTTTTTCCGGATTGGTGTCGTCGAATCTGAGATTGCATGTGCCTCCGAATTTTTCTGCAACACCAAAGTTGAGACACATGGATTTGGCATGACCGATATGCAAATATCCGTTAGGCTCAGGGGGGAATCGGGTTTGCACCCTTCCCTCGTTCTTATGGTTACGGATATCCTCCCCAATTATCTGTTCTATAAAATTGAGTATCTCTTTATTTTTCACGCTTTCACTCTCCATTATGTAGAAAATAAGGGTGTAATTTTAGTTAAATTAAGGATAAAATGCGGGCCGGGAGTGTTTAAGATATTACTTGCGACTCTTTTTAGTTGAAATATATATCAGTTTCATACCTTCCAGTGTCAAATGGGGATCAATGGCGTCAAATAAGTGATGCAGCGGTGTCATAACCTGCGATAGTCCGCCGGTGGAAATAATTTTACACTTTCCTGTTTCTTTTCTTATACGTTTCAGAATTCCTTCAACCAATCCTGCAAATCCAAACATAATTCCTGCCTGCATGGCATGAACGGTATTTTTACCGATGACCGAATCCGGTAATTCAAGAGGAATCTCCGGTAACAACGCGGTATTTCCAGCCAATGACCTCATAGCCGTGTACACCCCCGGAGCAATGGCAACACCAAGTATTGTTCCTGTATTGTCAATGGTTGTAAATGTGAGGGCGGTGCCAAAATCAACCACAACCACACTATCTCTGAATCGGTCATACGCTGCAACAGCGTTGGCCACCAGGTCGCTGCCGATTTCGTGCGGGTTATCAATCTTCATATCGATTGCCCCGTAGCTGGCTGAGTTAATTAAAAAGGGTTTTATTCCGAAAACATCTTCAATTTCCACAGGAAGTATTCGTGTAAGCTCAGGCACTACACTGCTTATGATGATGGCCTGCAAATCAGTATCGGAATCCGGAAGGCTGTTTTTCAATTTCCTGATCTCCGAAATAAAAAAATCAACTTTTGTACATCTCTCGCTGGGTATCCTGAGCAGACTTTTCCATTGATTGTTCTTATTACCCGCTATCACCACATCCGAATTTCCGATATCAAAGGCAAGGTATTCCATTTGTTCCTAAATACGTTTTACAGGTTTTTATCTTGTTGCTGAAAAAATCAAAGATAAGGCGTAAATGATTTATTTGTCAAACCGGTGCTTCAGTACCGGTAAAAATCCATTGTAATCATCAGTGGTTTTTCAGGTAGGCTGCAGATTCTTTTCGTACGGCCTTAGTCTGAGCAAGTTTTGCTGCTTTTTTATAATATTTTTTTGCCATACTTACATTGTTCTCAAGGTCGCTTATCCGTGCAAGGCCGGCGTAAGCCAGACTTTTGGCGTGCATCCCTTCATTTTTATGCATTTCTCCTAAAGCTACCGCCCGCGAATAGTATGTTTTAGCGTAGGCAGGATTGTTGTTGTTCTTTTCTTCCAGTATTCCCGTGAATGTAAGGCCATTCATCCGGTAAAACCAGTTATCGCTCACGATCAGATAGCTTATGGAATAGGTTGCTTCATCAAGTTTCTGCATCATCATAAGCGCTTCGAGCAAGAGTGTGTGAAAATACAAATTCCGGGGATAGAGGCTTACCAATGGCGCCAGCAAATCATAGGCTTTGGCAGGTTCTGCCTCGTAGCGCAGGTATATGTAGGCAAGATACCGGGCAGACTCAACTTTTGAAAGTATGGTATTCCGTGTAGCGTAATGCAACTGATTAAGCCCCTCCTCAATGTTACCGCTTCTGAAAATCCAGACAAAGGGTTTATATATCGGATACAATATCGGATATTTTTCGCGGTAATAGTTATACAGCCCCGTCGAAAAATAAAACTCGATATATTCTTCCTTGAGCGAAAACCCGGATATGACGGCATTGTACACCCTTTTTGCTTCTCCTATCGCCTTAAACGTGCTTCCCTGCTCGTGGTAATATTGTCCCAGTAGCCCGTGTGCCATTAACAGAAAAAATACCGCTTCCGGATCATTCCCGTTTGTTTCAAGTATCTGGTCTGCTTTCGAAATGGTTTGCAACAAATAGGTTTCGATTTCAGTGAAATTTTCGGGTTCGGGGTCAGGCATAGTTTCCCACATAATATTCATCGCATAAAGCATATCAATAATCGGATGGTGAGGTATCCGCTTTGCCAATGCGTCTATTTGCTTTATAGCTTCATCATGATGAAGGTTATAAATAGGTGTGGCAATAGCCATTACGAGGCTGTCAAGTTCCCTGTTATCGAGAATGGAACTCTGAGAAGAAACCGAAAGAGAAACTGTAAGTGAGATGAATAAATAAATAGAACCTTTCAATATGTTTACCCTGATTACGCCCAATGTATGAATCCGGAAAATGCCATAACTAACCAAACACCTTCTTGAATGCCGGTTCGGTTAGCATATTAGCTACAATCCCCGGTGCCACAAGCGTATCCAGGTTTTGCAACGCGCGGATCAGCATGGAGCGCTTTTCCGCACGGTTGGATTTATTTTTGACGATCTTAATCAGGCTACGATATTCTGATATTTTAAGTTCCTGCTCAACCACATTACGCAAAGCGGCATTATCGCTTGTCTCAACAGGTTCATTTTCTTCCAGGCCAAGCATCTCCAGTTCAGTAATACAGGCTTCGAGCACACCTCTGCCTCTTCTTTTGCATGACTGCATCTGGTCTCTCGACCCGGAAGCATCCCTTAGTGACCAGCTTCCGAAATCAAATTTTATTTTTTCGATCTCGCCGATTTTAGCAGTTGCATCCCCGAATATCCTTCCAAGCAATACAATGGTTCCACTTTTCCATGCATCCAGGTCAAAATCATCATCACTAAGCTTCTCGATCTGCTTTTTTAATACTTCAACGTACTTATCAATCATATTTCAGTCCTTTTATACCATTACGTAAATATGTGAATTAATATACCCAATAATCATACAAAAATCAGGATTCACAAACTAATTCTTTCAACAAATCCGGGCTCAATTTGTTTCCGCATACAATCAGCACAACATTCTTTCCTCTATATTTTGCTTTCTCTTTAAGGAGCGCCGCAAGGCCCAGGCTGGCTGCACCTTCAACAATCATGTTGTGGTTTTTAATAAAAAGCTTCAATGCATATTTTATTTCATCTTCTGTCACCAACACCCATTGGTCCACCAGTCCAGAGCAAAACTCAAAGGTTATGGCATCTTTTTCCACGCCTCCCGCAGTTCCATCTGAGATGGTCGGCAACGAGGGAATATCCAGTATTTTCCCCGCCTTTACAGAAGCATACATCACCGCCGAATTTTCAGGCTGACAACCAATGACTGCTATCTCAGGTTGTTTGAATTTCATATAGCCAGCTATTCCGGATATAAGGCCGCCCCCACCGACAGGTACAAAAACAGCGTCTGGAACATTGCTATCCGCCTGATCCATTACCTCCAGTCCGATGGTTCCCTGGCCAGCAATGATCTCCATGTCGTTATAGGGCGAAATGTACGGGAAACCTTTTTCATCGGCCCATTCCCTGGCTTTTTTCTCTGTTTCTACCGAATCATTTCCATAAAATTGCAGGGATATATTCGAATAATACTTCAGTTTTTTGGTCTTTACTTCTGAGGTATTTTCCGGAAGAAAGATCACTCCCTGAAAGCCCCTTTGCTCCAGTGCGTACGAAACCGCTTCTGCATGATTACCCGTTGAAGCGGTAACCATGATGTTATTTTCTGATGGCGGCTGCTGTAACACCTTGTTCACAGCGCCCCGGGCCTTAAATGACCCGGTTATCTGTAAATTCTCAAGTTTTAAATAAACATTGCTTCCTGTGATTTCAGATAAAACCGGCGTATACTCCAACGGAGTAGTACGGATATACGGATCAATTCTTGCTTTTGCTGCTGCAACCTGTAATGAAATATCCGGATTCATACCGGAAATATACGCTATTAACCACTTAAATTAAAGGTTTGGAATTTCGGCTATTCTTGCGAATCTTTAACATGCTAATCAAACATTTAACCGGATAATAATATGAAGAAGTTTATCACTCTATTACTTTCATTCAGCATGATCTTCGTTATTTTCGACAATGAAGTTGTTGCACAACGAAAATCAAAAAGATCAAAACCTACCGCAGGTCAGGCACCTGCCGCTACCCATGCTTCAGCACGAAGCGAAGGTTATGCAAAGCGCCGGCAAATGCTGGAAATTTCAGTTGTTAAAAATGTAGCCTTCAGGTCGGCAGGCCCGTCCATAATGAGTGGACGCGTTACGGATATCGACGCTAATCCGGACGATCCCAGTATTTTTTATGTATCCTACGCATCCGGCGGACTTTGGAAAACCGTCAGCAATGGCGCCGATTTCACTCCACTTTTCGATAATGAAATGACCATGACCATTGGTGATATTGCCGTTGACTGGAAGCATGGCGAAACTCTTTGGGTGGGAACGGGCGAAAACAACTCAAGCAGATCTTCCTACTCGGGGTCCGGCATCTATAAATCTAAGGATCAGGGAGAAACATGGGAACATCTGGGTCTTGAAGAATCCCACCACATCGGAAGGATCATCGTGCATCCTGAAAATCCTGATATAGTCTGGGTGGCGGCACTGGGGCATTTATACTCCACTAATCCGGAGCGCGGAGTTTATAAAACAACCGACAGTGGCAAAACCTGGACCAAAACACTTTTTATAAATGCCGCTACGGGTATCATCGACCTGGTGATGGATCCACAAAATCCGGAGGTGCTGTATGCAGCGGCGTGGGAAAGAATTCGGCATGCCTGGACATTTACAGGATCAGGAAAAGGATCGGGTATTTATAAAAGCACGGATGGTGGCAGCACCTGGATAAAGCTGACTACCGAAGAAAGTGGATTTCCTGTTACCGAAGGTGTAGGGCGCATAGGGCTTGCCGTGGCGGCTACAAATCCACAAACCGTGTATGCAATTCTTGACAACCAGGACCGGAGAGAAAAAAAAGAAGAGAAAGAAGACGAACTGGTAACCAAGGATAAGCTACGCAGCATCACCAGAGAAGATTTTTTAAAAATTACCAACGAAAACCTGCAAAAATTTCTTCGCGACAACCGGTTTCCTGAAAAATACACGGCAAAGAGCGTAAAAGCCATGGTAAAGAGCGGGAAAATACAACCTGTTGCATTGGTTGAATACCTTGAAAACGCCAATAGCCTGCTTTTCGACACGCCGGTAAAGGGCGCCGAAGTATATCGCTCTGATGACGGCGGGAAGTCGTGGCATAGAACACATGAGGATTATATCGACCGTTTTTATTTTTCATATGGGTATTATTTCGGGGAAATCAGGCTTGACGAACAAAATCCGGAAAAGGTATATATATTGGGGGTTCCCTTGCTCCTGTCTGACGACGGAGGCAAAACATGGAACAATATCAATGGCTCTAATCAGCATGGCGACCACCAGGCCTTGTGGTTGAATCCACGTCGCAGCGGACATTTTATCAATGGTAACGACGGGGGCATTAATATATCATACGACGACGGAAAGTCATACTATAAGTGCAATTCTATTCCCGTAGGCCAGTTTTATACGGTAAACGTGGATATGGCAAAACCCTATAACATATACGGAGGACTTCAGGACAACGGCGTCTGGTTCGGGCCACATAACTACCAGCACAGCAACCGCTGGCACGCTTCCGGCCAATATCCGTATAAAATGATCTATGGCGGCGATGGCATGCAGGTGGCTATTGACACACGTGATAACCAAACGGTCTATACCGGATCACAGTTCGGATTTTACGCCAGAATAAATACTAAAACCGGCGAAAGGAAATCCATAACGCCCCGGCATGACCTGGGTGAGCGACCATACCGGTGGAACTGGCAGTCTCCGATCATGGTATCTCACCACAATCAGGATATTGTGTATTTCGGATCGAATTATTTTCATCGTTCGATGGATCAGGGCAATACGTTTGAAAAATTAAGCGGAGATCTGACCAAAGGTGGGAAAAAAGGAAATGTACCGTATGGAACCCTAACCACCATAACGGAATCGCCGCTTAAATTCGGGCTACTTTACGTGGGCTCCGATGACGGCCTGATCCATGTATCGAAAGATGCAGGCTATACCTGGTCGCTGATATCCGGAACCCTTCCTGCCGACTTCTGGGTAAGCCGTGTGGAAGCAAGCCGGCACAGCGAAGGTCGTATTTATGCATCACTCAATGGGTACCGCTGGGACAATTATGAGGCGCTGGTGTATGTTTCTGAAAATTACGGTAAAACCTGGAAACGGATAGGATTGGATCTGCCTGCAGAGCCGGTGAATGTAATCAGGGAAGATCCGGAAAATGAAAATGTAATTTATGTGGGAACCGACCATGGTGTGTATGTATCGCTCGACAGAAGCGCTACGTTTACCGCGATGGATGGCGGTTTACCTGCTGCTCCGGTACACGATCTGGTCATCCATCCCCGGGAGCATGACCTGGTGCTCGGCACCCACGGACGCTCATTCTGGGTGGCCGATGTGCAGCATATTCAGGCGCTGAATACTGAAATTCTGGCTAAAGACCTGCATGTGTTTTCCATTGATACGTTGAGACATTCCCCGCGATGGGGTACAAGGAGTTTCAGCGGCGGGTTTTTCGAACCCTCGGTTAACGTAGCATTTTATGCAGGCACAGGCGGAGAAACCGGTATCACGATTATAACCCAGGAAGGCCTCGTATTAAATTCCTTCAAACATGCTTCTGACAGGGGATTGAATTATGCCTCCTACGACCTAACCGTAGAAGAAAGCATTGTTTCATCGTATCAGGAGGAAATCAATAAAAAAGCTAAAGAAAAAGAAAAAGAAAAAGTGACGGTTGAAAAAGCAGACAATGACAAATACTATTTGCAACCAGGAAAATACACGGTAGAGATCAGTATAGGAGAAACGACGTTGTCGGAAGAACTGGAGGTAAAGAAGCCACAACGCAGACCAGGCAGATAGTGCATTTAGACCTCAAGAGCCTGTTGCATATGCTTTTTAAACGTAGGACAGCAGTGTCTGATAAGTTAGAATTATGTTAAAGAAAACTTTAATATGAAGCCAAAAGTGCTAACTATGTATTCATTTTCCATTGGACGTCAGGTCTGTTACTATAAAAATTATACTATGAAATGCATCAGGTTCTATTTGCTGGCTTTGCTTTTTATAGCCTGTGCACCAAAAGAGGAAACGGTTTGGCTGCTTGGATTTGAAAAACCCATTGAAAATCCGATTTTAATTTCCGATTCAAGTTTTACTTTTTTTGATCCCGTACAGCAAAAAGAGGTGCAATGGCAAAAAGCAGATGTCTTTAATCCTGGTGCAATAGTAAGAAATGATACGCTTTATGTATTGTATCGTGCAGAAGATAATCCGGGCGCCCGTTTGGGAGGCCGTACTTCCCGGATCGGGCTGGCTGCAAGTACCGATGGAATACATTTTGAGAAATTTAATACACCGGTGTTATATCCTGACTCGAGTGAGTATTTACAATGGGACTACCCGGGCGGTGTTGAAGACCCGCGCATTGTAGAACTGCCGGATGGCACCTATCTGATGCTGCACACAAGCTGGAACTGGAAAACGGCACGATTGTCAGCAGCCACTTCGAATAACCTTTATCATTGGGAGAAGCACGGGCCTGTTTTCGAAGACGCCTACGATGGAATGTTTCTGAATATCTGGAGCAAATCAGGTTCTGTTGTAACTGAAATGAAAAATGGCCGGTTAATTGCTGTCAAGATCAATGGAAAGTACTGGATGTACTGGGGCGAGGAATTTGTAAACCTGGCATATTCCGAAAACCTTACAGATTGGTATCCTTTACTGGATGAAAATGACTCGTTGCTTCGGGTAATGGAGCGGAGACCTAACAAGTTTGACAGCCGGCTGACAGAACCCGGACCTCCGGCTTTACTTACCAAAAATGGTATTCTGCTGTTTTACAATGGAAAAAATGATGAAGGGCCTAATGCCGCTCCGTCAATTCCTGAAGGAACATATAGCGGAGGACAAGCCTTATTTGATAAAGATAATCCCGCCAAACTGATTGACAGACTTGACACTCCCTTTATACGGCCGGACTTACCTCATGAAATAACCGGGCAGTATAAAGCAGGCACAACTTTTATCGAAGGATTGGTTTATTACAAAGGGAAATGGTACCTGTATTATGGCACAGCAGATTCCATGGTGGGGCTGGCCATCAGTGAGACACTTCCTGGCTGGATGTTAAATTAATATGACGTAAAACATGCGTAAATATATACTTCTGGGTTTCACGCTTTTTCTGTTTTTGTCGAAATGTACAGATCCGGCAAGCGAGGGGTTCATCATGACAGTTCAGGGACCAATATCAGTGAGTGAAATAGGTAAGTCGCTGATTCATGAACACATTTTAGTGGATTTTATCGGTGCGGACAGTACCGGCTACCACAGATGGAATAGAGCAGAAGTAATCAAAATGGTACTGCCCTATCTCCAGGAAATCAGGAATTCAGGCTGCTCCACATTGATTGACTGTACGCCGGCCTACCTCGGAAGGGATCCGCTGCTTTTAAAAATGCTTTCAGATTCCAGTGGATTAAACATTTTAACCAACACCGGGTACTACGGCGCTTTAAACAACAAATACCTTCCCTCCCATACGTTTAGGGAAACAGCTGAACAAATTGCAGCAAGATGGATACGGGAATGGCAGGATGGGATTGATGGAACCGGCATAAAGCCCGGATTTATAAAAACAGGTGTAAATCCGGGTATGCTTTCTGATTTACATAAAAAATTAATAAAAGCCGCTGCAATCACCCATTTAAAAACCGGGTTAACAATTGCTTCGCACACAGGGCCTGCCCTTCCTGCCTTTGAAGAGCTCGAAATCCTTGCAAGCGAAGGCGTGGCAGCCAGCGCCTTTATTTGGGTTCATGCCCAATCTGAGTCTGATCATAGCACACATGTAATGGCTGCAACGAAAGGAGCGTGGATCAGCCTTGACGGGGTGTCGGAGGAAAATACCAAAGATTATGTGGCCATGATCAGCAATTTGAAAGCAAATGGATTGCTGGACAGGGTACTCGTTTCGCATGATGCCGGATGGTACACACCGGGAGAGCCGGACGGAGGAAGTTTCAGAGGCTATACCGCGCTGTTTACTTCGCTGCTTCCTGCGCTAAAGGAAGCAGGGTATTCGGAAGAAGAGCTTACGCAACTGCTCGTGCACAATCCTGCCAATGCCTTTGAGGTCCGTATCCGGAAAGCTGACAAGTAAAGCCTAACTGAAATGGTTAATGCCGGCATTGCAGGCTCCTTTATTAATTTAATAGCATTCACATACTGAGGTATTTGTAAATACAATTTGGCGGCACTAAAAAGATTTAGTCCAAAGGTAAAAAGTGAATTCCAATCAACTTAATGGATTTTATATAAAAACATCCGGGCTGGCAATTAAAAGGGTAAGCAGGGCGCCTCTTTTAAATGTTTTGTCCATCAGGATATGCTCATGGGTTGCATGTGCACCATCCCCTACAGTACCCAGTCAGTTGAGGATTGTTGTAATCTGACTTGTAAAATCCCGCCTGAGGCGCCCACTGCAATTCCACTATCAAGTGCCAATCACAGGTCTTCGCCAAGGTTGCGTGCAAGATTCCACAACAGATGGTTTCTTTAGGTCAGTTCCATCGGCAGACGATCAACCCCTCCTTAAACTTCAAGCGACACACCCGGATCATATCAGTCAGGGCAACCGGCTCAATAAGTCATTAACAATTTCCTCCCATTCTTCGTCCGGTCGATTTTTAGCCACAGATACTCCTGCACATGAATACCAGTAGCCAGCGTTGGCTTCATCGCCTTCCACACGATGCAGATATGCATGCACCCGGGCTGCCATCCGGCTTGATTCGTTTTGTACGATACGATGTGCCTGACCCCAGTTTCCGGATTTCACCTCCCATAGTGCAAGCAATACCGTATCAATTCCTTCCGGCCGTTTTTGCTGATCAATGTACGTTTTAAACTCTTCAATTGTCATGGCGATGATTGCTGTGACGAAATGTAACTTATTTGAATATTATAGAAATATAAAAATCAGAAAACGAAAATAAAAAACAATTAACGCATTACATGGTTCCATCCTTAAAATCCGGTAATTTTATATTATGTGGCAAAAATCGTTGCTCTTTTCAATTGTGCTGATGGCTTTCTATCTGTGTGCCTGGCCGCAGGCAACAAAACCCGGAAAAGTGGCTGAAAACTATTTCAGGCTGGGTGAGGCAGCCTTCAAAGCAGACAACATGATGCTTGCACAGGCATTTTACGATTCATGCATTTTTATATTGCCCACTCATTTTCAGGCACATTTCTCGAGAGCAATAGCCCGTGAAAATACCGGAAATCCCGAAGGAGCCATAAGCGATTACAGTGCACTAATACATTTAGACCCGGAGTTTACAGAAGCAGTATGGAGCCGGGCTGTTTTACACCACCGGTTGCAACACTATGAGCTGGCCCGCCACGACTTTAAAACGCTGCTCAGTTTACCGGAAGAAGAAACCAACGCTGTTTATTTCCAACAAAGGTATCCGGATGACGGCGTCAGTAAAATAGCAACGTTAAAGACCATGAGAGCACAGATATACAACCACCTCGGCATGGTAGCTGATAAACTCACACAATACGATCTGGCACTAGAACATTTTGAGGCTGCATTGTCCATTGAGCCTGGTAATGCCGATATACTTGTAAACCGGGCTCAAACTTATGAAACCGTAGGAAACCTGACTTCTGCCAAAAAGGATCTGCAAGCGGCTTTGACTATGAATCCCGACAACCCCTTAGTTAAATATAACCTTGCCCGGTTACAGGAAGAAAGCGCTTCCTACAACGAACTTATTGATACCTACAGTTCAATTATTCAGGATACCCCCGGCTTTCCCGAGGCGTATGCCAAACGCGGGCTGGCCAGGATGAATAACGATGATCTTATGGGCGCCTTGTCAGACTATGACTCCGCCATTTTATACGGGTCGGAAGACCCGGTTTTATGGATGAACCGGGGCATACTTAAACTTAAATTAAGCAATCCGGACGGTGCATATTCTGATCTTTCAAAGGCCATTGAGCTGCGCCCGGACCTGGAAAACGCATGGCTGAACCGGGGAAATGCTCTCATGAAGCTAAAAAGGTATAAAGATGCTGTCCAAAATTATGATGTTGCTATCATGTATTATCCTGAATTTGCGATGGCCTATTATAACCGCGGAATAGCCCGTTATAATCTGCACCGAAAGGAGCTTGCATGCCATGATTTAAAAAAAGCGCTTGATCTTGGAATGGAGCAGGCAGAAAGCACATTCAGTAAGATGTGCAAATAGCCTTCTAACAAGATATTTAGTCCGATATAGGCAAAATACAAGATCACATGCTAAAAAAATGTCTGAACCACAGATTAATCAGATTGCACCGATGACACGGATTTAATCTGTGTAATCCCATAATCTGTACAAATCCGTGATTCTGACAGTTAAAATAAAAAAATCAATGATTGGTAGATAAGGAATAAATTCCCACTAAATTAAGCCCGCCCGGGTGAACCGTTCGGACGGGCCTGCCTGGCGTGCCATGGCAAGGGGAATTATTGCTATTATCCGGAAAATCTCCTAAAAAAGTCGTCATTATCCGGATCGCGGAGCGATGCCGGATAATCTCCTTAGTTTAAGGTAGTACATATGAATAAACTGATATCAGCGTGTCGTTAGGGGGATTACCCGGTCAAGCCGGGTAATGACGGTGTTTTTTCGGGGATTGCCCGGTCCCGGCAGGATAAACCACACCATCAGACATCATTACCCACCTGCCCCCCGCCTAGCGGGGGTAATTGTGTAAACAGCAGCCCAATTGAAATAATTTAGTTCCCGGAATGGCTAAAAATTATACTCCTGATCCTGCACAGTCCTCTCGAGTTCGATTTGGCTGGAATTTATCATATCCTCCCCCATGTGGGTTAACATAATTCTCCGGCTTTTTATCTTATTCAGCTTATCACGCAGGATTTTATAATTCAGGTGACCTCTGACCTCCAGATCGTAATAGTTGCATTCACAAATAAAAATATCGGAGTGTAAACTCAAATCGTACAGATTATCTGTCCATTCCGTATCACCGGAATAACCAAACACGTTGTTCCCGCTCTCTACCCTGATGCCATGCGGATTTGACGGGGGTGAGTGTACGACAGGAAAGGCCCGTATTTCAAGATCATTGAAATTAATTGTTTTGTTATACTCCAGGTAAGTCAGATCCATTTTCCTGAATTTCTTTGTTAATCCCGGGTACATGGCTTCTATCAGAGCTTCTATTCGTGTTTCACATTGTTCAGGGCCGATAATCGTAAGGGGTTTTATCCGGCCGGAAAGAAAAAATGAATTCAGAAGAAAAAACGGGATACCTCCAAAATGATCTCCATGAAAATGGCTGAGTAAAATCAGGTCGATATCATTAAGATCTGTCCCCGATTCTATAAGGTGGTGAATAGATGTAGCACCACAATCAACTAATACTTTAGTTTTATCTGATTCCAGGTAGAAGCAGGTATGAAACCTGTTACCGGAACCAAAGGCATCTCCGTTGCCGATTATTTTTAGTTTTTGTAATCCCACAACACTCCAACAGGTAACTTTAAAATATTTCCCGTTACTTTATTTACTGAAATAATTTCAGTTTATGGTTGGTAATAACAATTACTTTATCACCTTTTGCCTGTTTAACCTCATGATTGCCGGTAAAATCACCCTAAGCCAGCAATATTCCCTGGTAATTTGTAAAATAAAAGCAAGAAAGCAAAATCTACTGTCCGGGCCCTACCGACAATCTGACACCCGGATGAATATGACCGCATAGGTTATAATACGTTTTATCCGGCTGATCGAGTGGACAATGTGTGAAAATAAAAGGAGCAATGGTTAACCTATTGTATGTATTTAAATTTCCGGTTTCAAACTCCCGTACAATTATAATATCATGGTTACTGGCTACACCTGTCTTCCATGCTTTCACCGGCTGGTAAACTGGCAGGCGATCAAGTGTAACTACGCCTTCATATCAGATCAATGTCAATAAATGAACTCAGTCCGGCATAATTCCTGTCGCCCGAATACGGATAATCTTCGGGATTCTCTACCCATCCTGTTCTCACAGGATTATCATGAATACCCGCCTGCCTAAAGGACGGCAAGGCAGGGACACGAGGGCTGGAGTGCAGCTTTGGCTGTTATTGTAAGTAGTTTTTATTCAAAATCTTCTTTTTTCTTAACGAATTCAATCACTAATTGGGCAACATCGTCTTCTCATATTTATGTGGAATTTAAACAAAAGAGTCACCCATAATAAATTCGAGATGACTCAAATGCTATTGAAGATCAAAATGTAGCTTAAAAACGTTAACTTAAGATTTCTTGAAAATAAAACGGGTAATATAAATTCCTTTTCCATCAGACTTTCCAGAATCACTTTCTACCCCGCTGGTTACAAATACCAATTCCCAACCTTCTGCCGCCAGTTTATTTAGTTTGGAAGCAATCAAAGCATCATTAGAAGCAATATTTTGAAAATTAATACCTGTTAAACTGTAAAAGTTCAATAATTTTGATTCTGCAAATTGGTCAACCTTGGCATTCTTTCTTTGAATTTCTCCTTGCTTACTTTTTTTACCGTCAGTACGAGCAGTTGTAAAATCATCTATGTCTAAATCTGTTTGACTTTCAATCATTCTTGAACGCCCTATACCAGCAGGCACAATAGATTCTACGGCTGTAATCACTTTGTACTGAGGAGTACCTTGAGCTTGAGCAGCGTACACAGTACTCACGAACATTGCTAATACTAAAAGAATTTTTTTCATTGTTTTAAGTTTATAAATGAGAAACAAATGTACCTGTTTTTTTAAATTACTTACAACTACCGTGTATAGGGAGCCTTATTTTTACATGATCTCATTGGAGGTAATTTCCATCGTATCAACCGGGCTGGCTATGCTTGTCAGGCTTTTTGTGGCTGGGTGTATATCTTAGTAGTTCCGGACAAATAATGTCCTGAGAGTGCTCGTAGGGCGACCCCTACATCCAAGAAAGTCTCAAACAAGTGGGTGTCAAATGCGTGTCGTAGCGTATGTACGGTCGCTGCTTTCTGAACTCCTTACTCAACCTCATTTACTTGTTAATGATTGTTAAGATTTAGGAGGCTTACCCAAAATCAATCCATAGATCAACCAAGGTTCTATCAGACCCGCAGAAATGTAATGAGAAGTAATGCAAGGGGCTAAGCTTCTATCACCTATCAAATAGATTATAGCTAATGCAAGTCCTAATAATGTTGTGTATAGGATAGCTTTGATTGCAACCTGAGGTGATCCTTTAAGAAATCCCCATACACCATGTGAAATGCCAAAAGCCAGACCGGACAAGATAATTTGACTTAAATTGTCATATCCATTGGTTGCTAATTTATCCATAATGAATCGTCTGAAAAAAGCCTCTTCAACTACCGCAGCAGAAATAATAGCCAAAAATCCAAATAGGTTAAACCAGGAAATTTCAAGCCATTTTTCTTTAATTATTGGGACTGCATTCATCGATATCATTACATAACCAAGTCCAAAAATGAGAGCCAATATCCAGGCTAAAGGAGTTCCTGGGTTGCCACTAAAAAATCCTAATTTTTTTAAAAAACCTGAATCAATTCCCAAATAGAAATATCGATAAAGATACTTTGTAATAGGATAGTACATTACCAAAGAAGCCAATCCCAAAATCAATAGAGTTTTTTTCCTGGCATCCATTGTTGATTCTATAGTAGGTAACACTTTAAAAGTAAAGATCGAACAATGTATATTGATTAAATCCGGAAATTGCAATCCGTTACTCTGCCTTCTCCAACAATGTTTTGTCAATACTTACCCGGAGTACCTGGTCGATGGTTTCCAGGACCACATAGAACTTTTCCTGGTTGTAAGGTCCGAAATAGTATCCTACCGCTCCCCGCAGCGGCCCGTCTATCACTTTTACCCGGTCTCCGGGCTCCAGGTCTGCTACCGAAGTGGTTTCTAAAAATAATCCGGAAGAAATAAACCGCTTGATCATCTCCAATTCGCTGACACGCAAAATGGCAGGCTTACCGTTATGCCGGATATTCCAGCTTATTCCAGGTACTTTCAACATCTCCGGGATCCGGTGTTCGTAATCATATACGAATATATAAGAATTGAACAAAGGAGTCTCCAGCTTCTTTTTCCTGTCGCTCCACTGCCGCAGCACTTTGTGCAACGGCAGATAGGGTTCGAACCCGAATTGCCGCAAATATTTTTCTACCTTTCTCTCCCACCGGCTTTTGGTGTAAAAAACAAGCCATTTTTTTTCAGCCATTGCTATAAATTTATATGCACAAAAGTATAAGATTTTTGTATTTCAACTTTATTATTTATTATTTGAGTTTTTTTAAACCTATTTTAAATATAAATAAACGTTGATGCAGATAAAAAAACAACCCAGTGAATATGACGTTGTAATTGTGGGATCGGGCGCCGGCGGCGGTATGGCTGCTAAAGTCCTGACCGAAGGCGGCGCCCGGGTAGCCATGCTGGAAGCAGGCCCTTATTTTAATTCGGAAGATGCAAACATGTTTAAATGGTCCTATGAATCGCCCCGACGTGGCGCCGCCAGTAGAAAACACCCGTTTGGAGAATTTGACGCCAATATCGGTGGCTGGGAAATCGACGGCGAACCCTATACTAACAAAGCGGGTTCAAATTTCAAATGGTTCCGTGCCAGAATGCTGGGAGGACGCACCAACCACTGGGGCCGGATATCGCTTCGGTTCGGGCCTCATGACTTCGAAAGAAAAAGTATGGACGGCCTTGGCGACGACTGGCCTCTTTCTTATGACGACATTGCCCCCTATTATGACAAAGTGGACCGGTTTGTAGGTATTTTCGGATCCAGGGAAGGACTTTACAACGATCCCGATGGGATTTTTCTTCCGCCCCCGAAACCCCGTGGATATGAGCTTCTTATTCAGAAGGCTGCCAGATCGGTAGGTGTGCCGATGATCCCCTCAAGATTATCCATACTTACACGTCCGCTTGATCACGCAGCAGCAACCCACAGGGCTCCCTGCCACTACTGCAGCCAGTGTGGAAGAAGCTGCTCCACACATTCCAATTTCTCTACACCATCCGTGCTCATCCCCCCTGCCGAAGCTACCGGTAATCTGGAAATGATCCTGCACGCGATGGCACGCGAAGTCACCACCGATAGCGAAGGGAAAGCCACTGGTGTTTCGTATGTAAATACCATTACCGGACAAGAGTATCATCTAAAAGCCCGGGTGGTGGTACTGGCAGCAAGCGCCTGTGAATCGGCCCGGCTGCTGCTCAATTCGAAATCGGACCGACATCCTAACGGGCTTGCAAACTCCAGTGATGTGGTAGGCAGGTATCTGATGGATACAACCGGAACCACTATGATGGCTGTTATTCCTGACCTTATAGACGGAATACCGCATAACGAAGACGGCGTTGGTGGCATGCACCTGTACACTCCCTGGTGGCGCGAAAAGCAGAAACGCGATTTCCCCAGGGGGTACCATATTGAATTCTGGGGAGGACGCACCATGCCCGGTTATGGTTTTATGGGCGGCATTCACCGCTACAATAAGATTCTTGGTGAAATAGACGGCAAACCCAGAAGCAGCGGCGGTGGGTATGGCATGCAGCTTAAAGAGGATTACCGGCGACTCTACGGAGCAGTGATCGGTATGTCAGGGCGTGGGGAGTCTATCGCCTTTAAGGATAACTACTGTGAAATCGACCCCGACACGGTTGATAAATATGGCATCCCTGTATTACGGTTTAATTATGCATGGAGCGATTACGAAATACTTCAGGTAAAACATATGCATGAAACCTTTTCGGAAATCATCAATGCAATGGGGGGTATTCAGTTATGGAATTCACCGGGTAAAGATAGCAACTACGGTATTACCCCACCGGGGTCGATCATTCACGAAATTGGTGTAACACGCATGGGCAATGACCCGAAAACATCAGCTGTGAATAAGTTTAATCAGGCCCATGACGCCAAAAATGTGTTTGTGGTAGACGGCGGCCCATTTGTATCACAGGCTGACAAAAACCCAACCTGGACTATACTAGCATTAGCGTGGCGTGCTTCTGAATATATAATTGATCAAATGAAAAAAATGAACCTATGATCTATTTAGATAATGAAAAAGGATAATAAACACACGGAAAACAACAAAAGGCAAATTTCAAGAAGAGACTCTCTGAAATATATTACCCTGGGCACCATATCGGTTGCCTACCTGGCAGGCTGCTCCACACCAGAAGAAATCGAGGATAAAATCCCAAAGGTAAAAAAGAATTACCCCGGTATCAGTGAAGAAGATATTGCGCTGATGAAACAAAAATTTTTTACCGACCATGAAAGAGAGACGGTGCGGCAACTAGCCAACCTTATCATTCCGGCTGACAACAGATCAGGGAATGCCGAGGATGCAGGGGTCGTTCCATTTATCGAATTTATGATGCTGGATAAGCCTGAAAACCAGACAAAAATGAGAGGTGGTTTGAAGTGGATGGATTTTGAATCACTGAGCCGGTACGAGAAGGAATTCATAAAGTGCTCAGAAGAAGAACAGCAACAAATATTGGACGACATTGCCTACCCCGATACGGCACGACCCGAATTCAGCCAGGGTGTATCTTTCTTTAATATCTTCAGGGATTATGTGGCAACCGGATTCTGGTCAAGCAAAACAGGCATCAACGACTTGCCTTACGAGGGCAACATGGCCAACGTATGGTCAGGCGCCCCACAGGAATGGCTCGACAGGCTGAGCGTGAGCTATGATTCCTGATTTAGTAAAACTGTGGCATAAACGGTCATTGATTAAGATTATATTTGAAATATTTTTACGCATTCTTAACTGGACACATTTATTTTGATAAGTTAAACATCCGGAATTAACTTCATTCTGCAAATACAGAATTATTAACCAATAATTAATAACGCTATGACGAAGATCAAAGCAGTAACCCGTTATCTCGAATCCATTGCACCCCCCGCCTATCAGGAGAGTTACGATAATGCCGGTTTGATCACCGGGGATCCCGAAACGGAGGTCACAGGTGTGCTGGTGTGCCTTGATTCAACAGAAGAAGTAATGGATGAAGCTATCAGGAAAAACTGTAACCTTGTGGTGGCCCACCATCCGATCATTTTCAAAGGACTTAAAAAAATTACAGGCAGGAATTATGTAGAAAGGACCATCATAAAAGCCATACAAAACAATATTGCCATTTACGCCATTCATACCAACCTCGACAATGTTTCATCCGGAGTAAACCTTAAAATATGTGAAATACTTGAACTTGAAAATGTACAGGTGCTTTCTCCAAAGAAAAATGTATTAAGTAAACTGGTGACCTTTATTCCGGAAAAAGATACACCAGGTGTACTGGAAGCCCTGCATGAAGCCGGAGCTGGTAAGATAGGCGCATACGACCACTGTAGTTTTTCAACAGAAGGAAAAGGCCGCTTCAAACCCGGTGCAGGTGCAAGTCCGCACATCGGAAAACCCGGAGAGATCGAAAGTGTGAATGAAACAAGGATAGAAGTAATTTTTCCCACTCTCCAATGGACTGCGGTGCTGGCCGCTTTAAATAAAAGCCATCCGTATGAAGAAGTGGCCTACTATCTAACATCACTTGACAACACATATCAGGAAGTGGGCAGTGGCATGACCGGCACACTAAAATCCCCAATGGAACCACAGGATTTTTTACAGTACCTGAAAGAAAAAATGGCGGTATCTGTTATCCGGCACAGTCAGCTACTGAACAAAAAAATCAGTAAAGTGGCCGTATGCGGTGGCTCGGGCAGCTTCCTGATCCAAAAGGCAATTGCAGGTAATGCCGACATTTTCGTGACTGGGGATATAAAATATCACGAGTTTTTTGATCATGAAGGAAAGATTGTTCTGGCTGACATCGGGCATTATGAAAGCGAAGTCTATACAAAAGAACTGCTGCGTGATCTATTAATTAAATATTTTAATACTTTTGCAGTCGATTTATCGGAAACGGTAACAAATCCAGTCAAATATTTTTAAAATTAATAGATGGAAAGCACAATACCACAAAAATTAGACGCACTTTTAAAACTTCAGACCATTGATTCCAAATTAAATGAGATTATAAAAGTACGCGGGGCATTACCCGAAGAAGTCAGTGACCTTGAGGATGAGCTGGCGGGCTATGAAACAAGAATTGAAAAGTATAATCAGGAATTAAATGATCTTGAGCTGGATATCTCCAATAAGCGAAACGTAATTAAAGATTCCGAGAAACTCATACAAAAGTATGAGGAACAGCAAATGAATGTACGGAATAACCGGGAATACGATGCCGTATCGAAAGAAATTGAGCTTCAGACACTCGAAATACAGATTTCCGAAAAACGTATAAACGAAGCCCAGGAAAAAATACTGGTAAAAAAAGAAGAGATCGAGAAGACCGACAATATCAGGATTGAAAGACAGAAAGATCTCGACAGCAAAGAAGATGAATTGAAAGTGCTGTTGGAGGAAAGTGAAGAGGAAGAAAAAAAGCTTATAAAAGAACGTGAAAAATCTTCGAAACGATTAGAAGAACGGCTGTTTAATTCATATGTAAAGATACGTGACAATGCGCGTAACGGCCTTGCGGTGGTATCCGTAAAGCGGGGTGCGTGCGGAGGCTGTTTTGCCGTTGTTCCTCCACAAAGGCAAGTGGAAATCAAAGAACGTAAAAAACTGATCGTCTGCGAACATTGTGGCCGGATACTGGCCGATGTGGATAAAATACCTGAAGTGGTAGCAACCAAGCCGAAAAGAACTGCCAGAAGGAAAAAAACGGCATAACCATTATTTTATTGAGTGTTTTCAAGTTTATAGAAAAGCGAAAGGCAGGCATTGTGTCCTGCCTTTTTTTGTCATTCAGCAGCATTGCACAGAATAATCATGATCAGTGGCAATTCGATCATACGTTGTCAGAAGCTTACCAGTACAGCATTGCTTTGCAAATCAGCCGGAGCAATGATTTACTTGATTCGTACTCCAATAAACAACATTATGGATGGCTGTATCTTAGCCACATCAATGATGTTATTGATATATTTATTAACGAGGATGAAACGAAATTCCGTGAATTTGAGGACCATACCGATCAACGTCTCGAAAAGCTGAGAAATGCCCCTGAAAGCCCCTTCAAAGCATTTTATATGGCCGAAATCAAACTTCACAAATCTTTCCTTCATCTCAAGTTTGGAGAAGAACTCTCTGCGGCATGGAATTTCAGACAAGCTTACCGGCTAATCAAGAAAAACATAAAGGAGTATCCCGGTTTTATATACAACAAAAAACCGGCCGGATTGCAGCATATACTAATCGGATCGGCACCCGAAAAGCACCAATGGTTACTTAATCTGCTGGGGTTTGAAGGCTCGGTTGATTCCGGATTGGAAGAATTGCAGACCTTTTCAAACAGCAATACAGTGTATTCCCTTGAAACAGATGTCTTGCTGGCATTCATATATTCCTATTTGATGCAGGATCATCAATGCGGATTAGAAATTATTGCAAAATACAAAGACAGCCTGCAATCAAACCTGTTATTGAATTATGCGCTGACCTCCATTTTAATTAAAAACTCACAAAGTGAAGAAGCGCTCCGGGAGTTGGAAAATTTTCGGCATAAGAGTCACATTTCTTTTCCGTTTACCGATTATCAAAAAGGGACGATTTTATTGCAAAAAGGAGAGTATAACCGGTCGATACGGGCTTTCCGGAAGTTTCTATCAAACCACAACGGTATGAACTATATCAAAGACGCCCTGTACAAAACCGGAATCAACTACTGGATGCTAGATAACGCTGCCCGAACAAATGAATTTTTCAGTCAGGCAGAAGCGCGCGGTCAATCGCTAACCGAAGCAGATAAATATGCCGTTCACGCCCTTAACCAGCCTCTTTCAGACAAAAACATACTAAAGTTACGGTTATTCACGGATGGTGGATATTACGATGAAGCCCGTTTAACGGTAAGTAAAATCAAAGGCACATCCTTTGCAAACGAGAAAGACCGTGTTGAGTTTAATTACAGGCAGGCCAGGTTGTACGACAAGACCGGGAAAACCCTTCAGGCAATCGGGCTTTATAAAAATACGATCCTTGAGTCAGGTGATAAAGGCTGGTATTTTGCACCTAATTCCGCTTTACAGCTGGGTTATTATTATGAAACCGGGGATAATCTTCAGAAAGCAAAGGAGTATTTTGAGCTGGCGCTTTCGTATAAAAATCATCCTTATAAAAACAGCATTGACAACAAAGCCAAAGCCGCACTGGCACGTCTGAAGGACAAGTGACAAGACTTTTAGGGTATAGACAAGCCTGTTCTGTTAAGTATCTGTGAATGTGTGATAAATTTTCGTATGTACAATTAATAATATAACGGTTTGCAGCTATGCCCAGTTAGCGATTTACCGAAGGAGGTTTCTTGATTTGTATTTATTTAATTTTCTCAATTTTAATTCTTTATAGCACTTCACTGCCATTTGGGTATAAGTGATGATATCTTCAGGCCTATTTCATTTGTTTTGCTTGAATATCGAGCATAGAACATCTATTAAATGCTTTTTGAATTTTTGAAGAATGGCTGTATGATAATAAAAAATGCACCGCAACCTCTGTGCAATCTCTGTGCTCTCCGCGTTTAAAAGGTCATTTCATCATATCAGTATAACCTTTTGTGAACCCCAGCCTGCCGGCTGGCAGGTTTGTGCATCCTTTGTGGTCCTCTGTGCCTTCTCCGTGGTTCTTTGTGTAATAGCTATTTTTTAACCATTCAAAACCGAAGCCCAAAGTTGTAATTCCGGGGTTTTAATAAAAGCTCTCCCTAGATTTGTCAATAATTACTGATTCTTAATCACCCTAAATGCCCGGTGTCATTAGCCTTTACAAGCGAAAACGTATTTTCATTATAGGTAAGGTGATAGAATCCTGCATTTTGATGGGCAAACCTGTCCATGGAACTTAACGGGTAATTAAGCAGCGTGGTAAGCAATATGCGCATGGCCCTGCCATGCATGCAAATCAGTACATTTTCCTCCTCCGGCCTGGAAAGAATACGTTCCATATCTTTCTGCTGCCGCTTCTGCACCATCAGCGGACTTTCTCCCCCGTCGATCCGGTAGTCAACCATTCCGTTCTGCCAGTTTTCTGTCAGCATTTTATAATATTCATTGTGAGCAGGTGTTATTTGCTTTCCTTCAAAAACACCCCAGTTAATCTCATTCAGACCTTTGAGCTTTTCATAAGGAATTCCAGCGTCAATAAATTCTTTTACCGTCTGGAGGGTTCTTTGTAGTGCTGATATATATATTTTATCAAACGGATAATTCTTATACCGGGTGTAAAATGCGCGAGCCTGAGCCTTTCCGGTATCATTCAGCGGGGCGTCAATGCCACTACCCTGCACTACACCCCGCTTGTTAAAATCTGTTTCGGCATGTCGAAGAATAAAAATATTTTTGTAATCCAATTTTCTTAATACTTTTGTCATCGCCAAAATTAACATAATTCGCTAATGTTTAATTCACAAATCAACGTCGAGGTACTAAACCAAATGAGTAAAGGAAATATGGTCGAACATCTTGGCATCGAATTTCTCGAGATCGGCAAAAACTTCATCAAAGCAAGAATGCCGGTAGATAAACGTACCATGCAACCACTCGGATTATTACATGGAGGTGCTTCTGTGGTCCTGGCTGAAACTCTAGGTAGCGTTGCGGCAACTTTCATGGTTAATCCCGAAAAACAGTATTGCGTTGGACTGGAAATCAATGCCAATCACATACGCAGTGCCAGAGAAGGATTCGTGACCGGTATAACCACACCGGTTCACATTGGCAAAAAAACACAGATTTGGGAAATACGGATTACAGATGAATCGGACGAGTTGGTTTGCATCAGCAGGTTAACGATGGCCGTAATGGATAAAAAATAATCGATGGAACCAGATATCCGAAAATCAGAAAATGGTATAAAAGGAAAAGGTGATTATACGGCCTCCTTTCTCAAAAAAATGCTTGATATTTCATTCAGATGCTCCTTTTCCACGGCAATCTGGAGGTTACCCAATCAAAATGCAGTTCATTTAATTATTGACACCGGAAGGTATCAGAAGATTTCAGAAATCGACCTCGAGCGCATGTCTAAAGGCTTTCTGTTTTGCCCGTTCGACACTGGCGAGAAAGTATTTATAAGAAGTGATATCCATTTTGAGTCTGACAAGCCAGATATTGCTGTTGCCGGAAATGTCAGTGCATCAACCAAATTGAAACTTGATAAAATATACGGACAAGATACCGTACATGAATTAAATGCTACATATTTTACAGATAATGGTTCAGCACCTGTAAATGAAACCACACATAAAGAATATCTCCGTGTTGTTGAAGCTTCCATTGCAGCAATTCATAATAATGTTTTTGAAAAAGTAGTGCCTTCAAGGATCAAAGAGATAAAGTTTCATACAAAATTTTCGGTAGTTGATAATTTTATAAAACTGACCAATGCCTATCCCCGGACATTTGTCTTTTTTGTATCCATACCGGGTATTGGTTCCTGGATGGGGGCTACACCCGAAGCATTAATTGAAATAGAAGATGGCAGAACCTTCCGGACCGTATCCCTGGCCGGAACACAAAAATATCATGAAGGCATCATTACCAGTGAAGTAGCCTGGACACAAAAGGATATTGAAGAACAGGCTATGGTAAGCAGATACATTATCAATTGTTTTAAGAAAATACGGCTTCGTGAATTTGTGGAACACGGGCCAAAAACAGTGATAGCCGGAAACCTGATGCACCTGAAAACCACCTATGAAGTTGATTTACATGATACGGGTTTTTCAAATCTGGGAACAGTCATGCTGCAGCTATTGCATCCTACTTCAGCGGTATGCGGTATGCCCAAAGACGCTTCCAGCAAATTCCTGGACACACACGAAAGTCACAATCGAAAATACTATTCAGGGTTTCTGGGCCCGGTAGACAATCACATAAATACACATATTTTTGTCAACATTCGAAGCATGGAGTTGTTTGAAGACCGGGCTGTTTTGTATGCCGGCTCGGGTATAACGGAGGATTCCAATCCTGAAAAAGAGTGGTTGGAAACTGAAATGAAATGCAATACACTGCTAAACGTTATCAGGTCATCATAAGTCACCGGATATGCATAAAATTTCATACATAGCCTCAGATTAATCTGAGGCAATTTGATTCTGAGAAAGATTGAATCTGAAACCTTTACTGCAAATTAGAATTATATTAGGCCAATGGTTTTCCAGCCAATAAACGACATCGCAGAAATTTGTGCAAGGAGAGGTATAATACATGCCGTTCTTTCGCCCGGATCAAGGTGCGCTCCGCTTACGCTGGCCTTTGTACGCCACCCTGAAATAACTACTAAAATCATCCCGGATGAGCGCTCAGCAGCCTTTATTGCCCTGGGAATGGCGCTGAAGTTAAACACTCCGGTAGTGCTAATATGTACATCTGGTACTGCAGTACTTAATTACGGTCCGGCCATAGCCGAGGCCTTTTTTCAGCATATTCCCCTATTGGTATTGACGGCTGACCGGCCGGCAGAACTTATTGGCCAGCAAGACGGACAAACCATATACCAGGAGGAGGTTTACGGCCGGCATGTAAAAAAGAGCTATTGTTTTGATGGTGATTATACACATCCGGAAGCAGCATCCAATGTAACCAAAACCCTTTCGGAAGCGATTGCTCTTGCATTAGAATTTCCGTCCGGGCCTGTTCATATAAACATACCTTTCAGAGAACCTTTTTTCCCTGATCGGGATGAACCTTACACCTATTCAGAAAATATTGTGCTTGCTGGTTTGCCGGACAAAGATTATGCTCTGACACCGGATGAACTAACTACTCTTGAAATGCAATGGCGCTCTTTTAAAAAAATACTTGTACTTGGAGGACAAGGGACGATTTCTGATGAACTTGAAAAATACCTTTCCTCCATTGCCGGTAAAATGGTAGTGGCAGGCGACATTATTTCAAATTTGCATTTCCTTGAGGAGGGTATTAATCGGCTGGATATTTTTCCTGCCAGCCTCGACAATGAATTTATCCAAAAACTGCAGCCTGAACTTCTGATTACGTTCGGGAATTCTACGGTTTCAAATAATCTGAAATTATTTCTGCGCAAACATAAGCCGGTAACACACTGGCATATACAGCCTCATGGTCATGCTGCCGATACCTACCAATCACTCACACATGTAGTCCGTACCACACCTGAACTTTTTTTTAAACACGTGACCGAGTGGACAAAAATACCGGTGGTTGATGCTGCATTTAAAAATGCCTGGGAATCAGGTGAATCAAAAGCCATTTCACTTGTTGATCAATTTCTGAAGGAGGCTCCTTTTGGCGAATTTGTTGCCGTGCAGCAGGTTATGGAATGCCTGCCGGCCTATGCGGAAGTACACCTGGCCAATAGCATGCCGGTGCGGCTGGTTAACTTAACCGGAATTTCAAAAGATCGCAGAGACCTGACCATATATTCAAACCGTGGTACCAGCGGTATAGATGGAAGCAACAGCGCCGCAACGGGAATGGCCATGGTATCAAAACATCCTGTTGTACTCATTACAGGTGATATGGCCTTCTTTTATGACCGTAATGCCTTCTGGCACAATTATTCGGTTCCAAATCTCTATATTGTCCTGCTGAATAATCATGCCGGGGGTATTTTTGGTGTTATTGACGGTCCTGCTGCCCAACCTGAACTCAACGAATATTTTGAAACGCATCAAAAGCTGAATGCCAGGAATACTGCAAAAGAATATGAAATGGATTATTTTTATGTAAATTCTTCGGAAGAACTCCGGGAGGCGCTTCAAAGTTTCTTCCAATCTTCAGACAAACCGAGGATATTGGAGATAGAAACAGACAATGAAAGCAATAAATCCATCTTTAGGCAATTAAAAAGAAGGATTGCCGGGACATATACATAATTACTTGGATTACAAATAAAACAACGATAATGAATTTAAAATATAGTTGGAAATCTGTTAAGGAGTACAAAGAAATTCTGTTTCAGCAATACAATGGAATCGCACGGATTAGCATAAACCGCCCCCAGGTGCATAATGCATTCACACCTCTTACCGTGCAAGAAATGATTGAAGCCATGAACTATTGCCGGGAAAGCACAGAAATCAATGTAATCATACTCACCGGCGAAGGCGGAGAGGCCTTTTGCAGCGGAGGCGACCAAAGCGTACGCGGTCATGGCGGATATGTAGGTGCGGATACGATACCAAGGCTGAATGTACTCGACCTGCAAAAAATTATCCGCTCCATACCCAAAGTGGTGATTGCGGCAGTAGCCGGATGGGCCATTGGCGGTGGGCATGTGCTGCACGTTGTCTGTGACCTCACCATTGCCGCTGATAATGCCATGTTCGGACAGACCGGGCCAAAAGTAGGCAGCTTCGACGGAGGATTCGGTGCCTCCTACCTGGCCAGGATCGTCGGCCAGAAGAAAGCCCGTGAAATATGGTTCCTATGTGACCAGTATAATGCAGAAGAAGCTGAAAAAATGGGGTTGGTAAATAAGGTGGTTCCGCTGGGAATGCTCGAAGAGACCTATGTGAACTGGGCTGAAAAAATCATGGAGAAAAGCCCGCTGGCCATTCGTATGCTTAAAAGTGCCTTTAATGCAGAGCTTGACGGACAAGCCGGCCTGCAGGAGTTTGCAGGAAATGCCACATTGCTCTATTACCTGAGCGATGAAGCCAAAGAAGGAAAAAATGCTTTTCTCGAAAAACGGAAACCTGATTTTGGCAAGTTTCCGAAATTCCCGTAAATCAATAACAATAGTGTGGGCACTGTTTTACTTAATGGGAAGAAACTAAAATTTGAAAATCTGAGTCAAGTTAGTGATTTGACAGGCAGCACGCCTTTCGAAAGAGAGGTAATTGAGTTTGTTCGTCAATGGCAATCCGGAACAAAAACGTTTAAGATTAAGACCTCTGGGTCAACCGGTAAGGCAAAATCCGTTTTACTGGAGCGGGATAAAATGATTTTAAGCGCTGGCATCACGGTTAAAACGCTCGATTTAAAACCGGGAATGACCGCTCTGCTATGCCTGCATCCTCAATATATAGCAGGTAAAATGATGATTGTGCGTGTATTGGAGCTTGATATGGATTTGATTGCCATTACCCCCTCATCCAACCCGTTCAAAGAACTGTCCCGTGACCAACAGATTGATTTCGCCGCTTTTGTGCCGATGCAGATGAGCCAGATGTTCGAAGCAGGCGATGCAGACAGATTAAATAAAATGCACACGATCATTGCAGGAGGGGCGCCGGTTTCCCTGAAGCTTGAAGAAAAAATACAACAACTGTCAGCGCCCGTATATCAAACCTACGGCATGACCGAAACCTGCTCGCACGTAGCCCTTAAAAGGCTTAACGGAAAGCAAAAAAGCGACTTTTATCAGGCCGTTGGAGATGCTGTTTTCGGGCAGGATCACAGAAATTGCCTGACGATCAGGGGGACAATTACTGATGGTAAAGAATTGATTACAAACGACATCGTAAAACTGAAATCAGAAAGTGAATTTTTATGGGTCGGACGCTACGACCATGTAATAAATTCAGGCGGGTATAAGATCAGCCCCGAATCTGCAGAAACAGAAATTGAACGGATATTCAGTGATGAGGGAATTCAACACCGGTTTTTCCTAACAGGTTTACCGGATGAAAAATTCGGTCAGGCGCTGGCATTGGTAGTGGAAAACATGCCTGATCACACCAGACTGTTGCCTCTGTTAAAATCAAAGCTTTCGGAATATGACGTGCCGAAATCCGTAAGCAACGTAAACGAATTTGATATAACCCCTACGGGAAAAATAAACCGTAGTTTAACCTTGAAAAAATTGAGAATCGATTAACAAAACCAACCATGAAAAATATTGTCATTACAGGTGTATCAACCGGTATCGGCCTGGGTTGTACCAGGTCATTTATAAAAAATGGTTTCCGCGTATTCGGAAGCGTAAGGAAGCAGCAGGATGCTGACAGGCTCAGAGAAGAACTTGGAAGCAAGTATGTACCATTGGTTTTTGACGTCACAGATCATGATGCAGTAATTTCGGCCGCTGAGGAAGTCAGAAAGATGCTCGGCGATGATTCCCTTGCTGGCCTGATCAATAATGCCGGTATTTCTGTCAACGGGCCCCTGATGCACATCAAACCTGAAGATCTCCGCTATCAGTTTGAAGTGAATGTTTTTGCCCAGCTTGCAGTTACCCAGGCATTCTTACCCATGCTGGGTGCAACGAAGGATTTTACTGGCGATCCCGGGAAGATCATGATGATGAGTTCTGTTTCCGGACGCATGGCTTTTCCGTTTCTGGGGCCTTATACGGCAAGCAAATTCGCCCTGGAAGGCCTGTCGGATACCCTGCGAATCGAACTGCAGTTATATGGCATCAAGGTGATCATACTTGAACCGGGGCCGGTTAAATCCGAAATATGGAATAAAGTTGATGAAGATGCATGGGAAGCGCTGAAAAAAACAGACTATCTGCCCTCTGCCACAAAGTTCAGAAACTTTTTTGTGGGCGAAGCGGAAAAAGGTATTCCTATTGATGATTTTGGTGAAACGGTTTTCCGTATTTTTTCAAAAAAAGATCCCAAAACCAGGTATGTGATCATCAATAATAAATTTAAAAACTGGACTATCCCAAACCTGCTTCCTGATAAAATACTCGATAAAATGATAGCCGGACAGCTTGGATTAAAGAAGAAGTAAGATAAAACGTTAGCACCGCCAGGTATATTATCACATAAGTACCATCCAAACTGTGTCAGGCGTGCGCTACGCTCTGAGGCCCGCATAAATGCATTCAACTTATAGAAAATGAACGGTTCTTACAATCGTATTAAATAGTAAACATAAGATGACAAATGGGTGTATTGGTAATAGTTCATCTGTAAATAGTCAACCACAACCGCCCATCACCACCCCTACTATAATCCCGAATCCAGCTTTGCTGGATGAGGGATCTTTGCCGGCAGAAAAGGAAAAGCAGTTGACCTTCATTTCGGTAAAGATTTCTCTCCCCTCCCCTCGATAGCTATCGTGGCCAGCGGGATCGAAATGACAGACGTGAGCGTTGTCACGGCGTCGGAGAGGACTTATTATTACGAAAATTACTATTACTTGATAACCAATAACATACAACAATTGTTCATTAGTAGAAAGGGTTAAGGTAAGAGAAAGCGTAGCGATAAAAATCTAATGAATAGTACGTCAAATATCCCTTGTTTTCAACCGCTGCACGTCCTCCTGCAGATTCATGACCATGGCTGCAAGTTTGGTAACATCCTGATTAGATTTCTGATCCGACGGATCCGGAAATTCAACGCTGATATAGGCTTTAGCCAGCCATACTTCCATCACATCTTCCGGATCTATCTCAAAAGGCGTGTATTGCATATTGTCCGACGTCAAAAACAGTTTTCCTTTATCTTTCAGGTAGTTAAATACCCGTTTGAACACAACCCCTTCATTTTTTGTCACAAGAATGTACGTCTTACCGTCTTTAATATCCACCAGCTGTTCCACATACTGACCGATAATAACCGTGCCAGAAACCAATGGCAGCATGGAATCTCCTGTGATTTCAAAAGCCCGGTAGGATCCGTTGGATGGCAGAAAAGGAAGCTTGAAACGTGGAAGTTCTTTAATATACTCCGGGTCGGCGTAACCGTTCAAATACCCTGCAGCAGCTTTTTGCGGTACCAATTCAATATTTTCCTTTTCATTCTCGTCCACGGTAATGGCCAGTACTTTAAAATGTGGACTACCCGGACTGTGTTCCTTAAGATTCAACCCTATAAGATCGTCCACGGTAACGTATAATATTTCAGCAAATTTTAGCAGCTTTTGTGCAGAAGGTTCGGCCCTACCCTCTTCGTAGGCCCCTACAAGTGAGCGCTTGATCCCTATTTTATCGGCAAGTTCCTGTTGAGTCCAGCCTTTATTTTTTCTCAGATAACGGATATTTTCGTTTAAAAGTGCCATATTTACTAATTTTAATAGTAAATGTACTAATTTATTTAGTTTATTGCAACTAAATGTGTGCACTTCTTGTGAAAGCGTCTTAAAAGAGATTTTCTAAAAATACCTATAATGTTACCCCATAAATATCCGCCATACCTGTGCTATAATAAAAGTAACCATTATACCGACTACAAGCGGCAAAAGTGAAGCTACCGTAGTCCATTTAGCGCTTTTTGTCTCTTTATAAATGGTATAAATGGTCGTACTGCAGGGGTTATGCAGTAAGCTGAAGATCATAAGATTAAGCCCGGTAAGCAATGTCCATCCGCCTGCATGCAGCAAGTCGGCCGTAGCCATTTGAGAGTCAAACTCAAACATCACACCTTCACCAGCTCCCACGCCTGTTCCGCCGTATACCATAGCTGTAAGCATTAAAATAGTTGGGATCACAATTTCATTAGCAGGTATGGCCAGGATATAAGCCAGAAGTATCACGCCATTAAGGCCAATCAGAAAACCAAACCCATCAAAAAATTGTATCAGATTGGCTGCAATGCTGTTGTCACCGATATAGATATTGGAAACCAGCCAGATTACAGCACCGGCAGGTGCTGCGAAAATGATGGCCCGCCACAGCACAATAAATGTACGGTCAATGAGCGAAGTATAAACCGTTTTCCAGAATCTTGGAGGCCGGTATGGTGGCAACTCCAATGTAAATGTGGATACTGCCCCTTTTAATACCGTATTGGAAAGCATCCAGGAAATAATAAATGTAAATAAGATGCCCAGCAATGCAATGCCTACCACTGAAGCAGCAGATACAAGACCTGACAGGTAAGGAGGCACAAGTGCTCCTATAAATATTGTCCCTATCAGTATTTGTGTTGGCCACCTGCCATTGCAAAGTGCAAAGTTATTGGTGATAATCGCAATCAGTCGCTCCCTGGGGCTGTCAATAATACGTGTGGCAACTACACCTGCTGCATTGCAGCCAAATCCCATGGTCATGGTAAGCGCCTGTTTGCCATGGGCTCCTGCCTTACTGAAAATCCGATCCAGGTTGAAGGCCACCCTCGGCAGGTATCCGAAATCTTCGAGGAGGGTAAACAAAGGAAAAAAGATCGCCATTGGTGGAAGCATCACTGCAATTACCCATGCCATAGCAAGATAAATACCGTCAACTAAAAAGCCGGTCAGCCACCATGGCAGGCTGATTGTTACAGCCATCTCTTTTAGAAACGGATAACCCATACCAATCAATAAATTATTCAGCATTGCCGAGGGGTAGTTGGCCCCGGTAATGGTAACCCACAAGACGGTAGCCAGCAATAGCAGCATGATCGGAAAACCAAAAACTCTGCTCGTTACCACCTTGTCAATAGCGGCATCGATGTTAAAATGTTTCTTTCCGTCTTCCTTTAATACGGCTTTTTGGGCAATTCTTGAAGCGTCAGAATAAATCCCCTCCACAAGCTTATCATGAAAATCCTCACCTACTTCCCATTGAAGTTCGGACACAAGCGACATTATTTCGTTACTTTTTTCCATCTATACAGCTATTTTTTCCATTACACGATTTTGATTGTCAACCATGTCTGCAATACGGTTATCTCCAAGCGCTTCTATGAGGCTTTGATCTCCTTCAAGCAACCTGATGGCTAACCAGCGGCTGTTTGTTATTCCTTCAAAATGCTTTTCTATCTCACTTGTCAGACGATTAACCGCATGCCTGATATTCCCGGAAATACTCTTTAAAACGTGTGGTTTGCAAATAATTTCGCCGGTAGCCACATCATGCACAACCTTTATTAATGCATCTATACCCTTATTAAACCTGGCGGATGTACCTACCACGGGTACGCCAAGTTCACGTGCCAGTACACGTTCATCCACTTTTATATGATGCCGTTTGGCTTCATCCAGCAGGTTCAGACACACCACCACCCGCTTTGTTATCTCAAGTATCTGTAAAACAAGGTTTAGGTTTCGTTCAAGCCGCGTGGCATCTACCACCACCACGGTAACATCCGGATTGCCGAACAATATAAAATTACGTGCAATTTCTTCATCCTCGCTTGTAGATAAAAGTGAATAGGTTCCCGGCAGGTCCACCAACTTATACCTCTTGTCATTATAGGAAAATCCACCTTCCATTCTGGCTATGGTCTTTCCGGGCCAGTTGCCGGTATGTTGCTTCAATCCGGTAAGCGCATTGAAAACCGTACTTTTACCGGTATTCGGATTGCCGGCCAGCGCCACTACAAAGTTCACATTTGATACATTCACGCCAAGCTTTTTTAAGTTAGCGGCATTGTTAAATGCACATCCATCACAATTTGCCTCAGTTGCCATATGCTATGTCATTATTCATTTCAATTAAAACCAGATCTGCCTGCTCTTTTCTGAGGGCGATACTCGCGCCCTTGATCAGGTATGCCCGTGGGTTTCCGAGCGGACTCGAAAGGCAGGTTTCCACTTCCGTACCCGGTACAAACCCCAGGTCAAGCAACCTCCTCCTGTTTGCTCCACGGCACTCCCGCGACAGACCTGCGATTTTTGATTTCTCTCCAAGTTTCAAACCCGAAAGCTTTCGTGTATTTTTTCTGAATACACCTGAACGACGTTGTTCGGCAACACTAATATTATTTGCTACAATGGGAGTAAGAACGACCTCCTCTCCCTCCGAACTGAACCTGATCCGCCTTTCATTTGCTTCAATAACTTTTATCTGAGCTCCAACCTGTAGATTTTTAGCTATAATCTGTTCGTAAATGGATTCCGGTTCATCTTCAATGTGTACAATGTAACCTTGCTTATCTACCGGAAATAAAGGAAGCGACACATGCTGTATGTATTGCATATCTCCTTTACTTGTGGGAATTGGGTCACCGTGCGGATCGTACCTTGGATCGCCAAGCGATAGTGCCAGATCATCCACCTGCTCTTTGGTTAGCTTGTGTTCGGCACGTTCGGCCAGATGGTGCCACTCCCGTTTGTCAACTCCCGTTTTGTCAGCAAGGTATTTTTCCCATAGCCGATGCGCCCTTATTATTTTGATCGCATAGTCGTTGCCTTCTTGTCGAAGCGAAATTTTTGTGCCATCCGTTCGTATCAGCCCTTTGGATTCCATGCCTGCAATTACCTTTACCAGTTTTTCTTCGCTAATATCAAGGGTTCCTTTAAGGCTTAGCAGTGAACCGGTATTTCCTGCATGCTCCATGTGGTAAATCTGTTTCAGAACGTCTTCCATGAGTGTCTTTTCGTTGCTTGCAAGCATTCCGGCAAATTTCCAGTAAAATCCCTTTTCCGGTCTGAAAAGCAGGAAAACAACCAATAAAACAACAAAAAAGAGGGATAATGCGAGTACCGGGTTTATCATCAGATAAAACAGTTAAATCACCGTTATTAACAGATCCTTACTTACTTCTTTGGAAACCGATTGCCGGTGTTTTTCATCGATCTTAACCAAAACAGAACCATCAAATGCATACTTTTTAAGTACCCTAATTCTTGTATTCAATGAAATGCTGATTTCGTTGAGATATTTCAGAAATTCCGATGAGGAGTTTTTAACGCCGGTGAGCACACAACTCTCTCCTTCTTTAAGCTCTTCCAGGGTTTTATTGTTTACCAACCTGTATTTGCCGTCAATGCCCGGAATCGGGTCGCCATGGGGGTCAGTGGCCGGGTATCCCAGGAATTTGTCGAGCCGGTCAATGAGTAATCCGGATTTCACATGTTCCATTTGTTCAGCGATTTCGTGAACTTCGTGCCACGAAAATGCCAGGTACTTTACAAGAAACAACTCCCACAGCCTGTGTTTACGAATCACTTTCAGGGCTTCTTCCTTTCCGGCTGGTGTAAGGTACGCGCCGTTATACCGCTTGTAATTAATAAGGCTTTTATCCGACAGTTTTTTCAACATGTCGGTAACGGACGAAGGTTTGTTTTCCATGAAATCCGAGATTGCACTTGTTGACACATTTTTTTTTCCGCCCCCGGAAAGATTGAAAATGGTTTTCAGGTAATTTTCTTCTGCCAGGTTCATCATGCTAATTCCGATAATACGTTTTCCTGGTAGCAAAGATAATAAATTTAGGCTTATCTAAATTTAAAAAACACTTTTTTGAAAAATTTAATTCAATGCGTCAAATGGAGAGCTGAAAACTTGTATCCGTGCATTGCATGAATGGACCTACTTATGGGTTGAGGTGTTGTGTATTGCCGGAATATAACAAATGTACCGACAACCGTGGCCGCGCATTGCATGCGTGGCCTTACTTTATTATCACATCTCCTGGTTAAATATCCATTCTGTCAGGACCTGTTTGCGGACGCCCACCGAATAAAGATGGTTTTCCATAGCATTTTTTCCTCTCATCAAAAGTTTTATAATACGTATCATTACCTCCCGCAGCGTGCTTCCAGGTTCAGCAAGAATATAACCGTACCGCTCTCTGTTGTCCGATAAACTTGCGCAGAATTTGACCTGGCATTTACCCGATCGCAGCTTTTTACTGCTTATTTTCAGTTTTCTGATTTGTTCCATTTAATTATACTGCTTTTAACTAATATTTTTAGTATTTTTACGGTGAATATAACACATTTTAATTGAAAATAAAAATATTAACTAATTATTTTAGTAATATAACTAAAACTATTGGGAAAAACATCAGTGGGAGCCCGGCTGCAAAGACTTTAGGTCTGTGCTGCCGGAGCGATACAAATGACCAAATCAATAAATAACAATGCCGGAACGCGCCATCATTCATATGGATCTGGATACCTTTTTTGTATCCGTGGAATGCCTTCGCGACAGCAGGTTGAAAGGCAAACCCCTGATCATCGGGGGCACCGGCAACCGTGGCGTAGTGGCTTCATGCAGTTACGAAGCCCGCCTGTTCGGCATTCATTCGGCCATGCCTGCCCGGCTGGCCCGGCAGCTTTGTCCGGATGCGTTGTTTATATCGGGTGATATGGAAGCCTACACGCGTTTTTCCGCTACCATCACCGGTATCATCAGGGAAGAATCGCCCCTGTTCGAAAAAGCCTCCATCGACGAGTTCTACATCGACTTGTCCGGCATGGAGCGGTTTTTCGGTGCATTCAAATGGGCCAGGGAACTGCGAAGAAAGATCATCAACGAAACAGGCCTGCCCATTTCCATGGGATTATCGGTCAATAAGCTGGTATCGAAAGTGGCCGTAGGCGAATACAAGCCCAATGGGGAAAAACAGATCCCTGCAGGTAAAGAACAGGATTTTCTGGCACCCTTGTCGGTAAAAAAAATACCTATGGTAGGCGAAAAAACAACGCAGTTTCTGTACGACATGGGGATCCGTACGGTGCGCACGCTCCGCGAAATGCCACTGAAAATGCTCCAAAGTGCTTTTGGGAAAAACGGCATCGTGCTGTGGAACAAAGCCAATGCCATCGATAACTCCCCCGTAGTGCCCTACACGGAGCAAAAATCGATATCCACCGAGTCCACCTTCAGCGCCGACACCATTGACGTACACAGGCTCAGGTCCATACTCATTGCCATGGTGGAAAAACTCACATTTAAGCTGCGGAAAAAAAAGAAACTTACTTCCTGTATTACCGTAAAGATCAGGTATTCCAACTTCGATACGGAAATCAAACAGGCGCATATACCATACACCTCATCAGACCAGACGCTTATTAAATTAGCCCTGGAGCTGTTCGACAAGCTATACACCCGGCGCATGCGGCTCCGGCTGGTGGGTGTGCGGCTCAGCAATCTCGTGCACGGCCATTACCAGATCAACCTGTTTGACGACACCGAGGAAGTCATCAGGCTGTATCAGGCCATGGACAGGATCAAAGCCAGATACGGATCGGGCGCACTGGTACGTGCCATAGCTATGGATGTAAGCCGGAGGGTACGGATGGATATGAATATGTTTAGAGGGTGATGTTTCAGTGGGCAGTGGGCAGTTGGCAATTCGCAAATGCTGAGTATAATAACTTAGAGTCTTGAGTCTTGAGCTTTGAGTCTTGAGCTTTGAGCCTTGAGTCTTACCTATTGAAAGACGGATTTCACAAGTTCATCAATCCGGTCCAGAGGTAGGGTTTCAGCCATCGCCAGAGCAGCAGACTCCGATTTGACTCTTTTGGTTTTTACGGTAAGCAATAAGTTATTACTAATTAGTGTTTGTCCATAAAGTCCGCTATCTGCGTTACACTTGCCCTCAAAATGGTCATTTACGAAATGTAAACTCACATTTTTCGGGCTTCGCAAGCCTTGATAGCAAACTTTCAGAACTAAACACTGAATTTATAGACGGACACTAAATACTGGTGTCCGAGAAAATATCAATCAAATGCATACATTGTGGCTGATGACATCGAAATCGGTTTTAATAAAAAAATACCTCTTTGGTTGTTTGGATTCTTATATTGAATACGACTTACTTCCAACCTAGCGCAGTATTCCAGCATCGGTAAGGAGCGGTGGTGAGATACTTGTGCCAATCTATTCTACTCTGGTCTGGCCGACTGTGGTAGAAGCTCCAGGGTTTACTTTTTACAACCGGTAATATTCTGTTATAAACGTTGTCAGGTATTCAAAAGAGTTTCATAAATTGAGCTGCAATCTCATACGAAAAAAGTAAGAACAAACAATAAAAAAATGAAAATCAAAAACCTTACAACCTTATGCATCACTATGTTGATCACCGGTTCACTTTTGGCCCAGGGTTATCGTCCCCTGCATACACCTTCCTGGCCGGAATCCGACAAAGACTCCGTATGGTACACCGTGAAGGGACAACGGCACGGCATTAGTTTTTTTAAGCAATACCGCCATCCGGAGGTGGAATATGAAGCCGGCGAAACCCTGACTTTCGACACTTACCATACGGTGGATGTCATGTACACCTGGCTGGAGCGTTGGGCAGCACAATACCCCGACATCATGGACCTGTATGAAGTAGCACAGAGCTTTGAAGGCAGGCCTATATTGCAGGTTACGCTTACCAACAAAGAAACCGGAAAAGATACCGATAAACCCGCTGCGTTTTTTGAAGGCGGAAGGCATAGCGGGGAAATCACCAGCAGCGAATCCATACTCTGGATGATCAGATACCTGCTCGAAAACTATGGGAAAGACGAAGAAATCACTCACCTGATTGACACCCGCGCCATCTATCTGAAACCACAAAACAACCCGGACGGCTCTAACCTTTACCTCCACACTGCCCAGCGTAACCGCAGCAGCATCAGGCCCCACGACAGCGACCGTGACGGCCTTGTGGATGAAGACCCCTACGAAGACCTTGACGGTGACGGCATTATCTATTCCATCAGATATAAAGTAAAACCGGGTGATGAAGATAAGGGCACACACATTCTGGATCCCCGTGACACTACCGGACGGCTGATGAAACGGGTGCCGGAAGGCAAAGGCGACTGGATGGTGATCAGCGAAGGGATTGATAACGACGGCGACGGCAAATACAACGAAGACGGTGTAGGCGGCCTCGACCTGCATCGCAACTACCCTGAGAACTGGCGTCCGGATACGGATAAAGACCTTACCAAACGCGGTTATACCCAGTTTGGCGCCGGCGAACAGCCAATGAGCGAGCCGGAAAGCCGCGCCGTGGTGATGTGGCTCCTTACCCATCCTAATGTGTCGGTTGCCAATTCGATGGATACACGAGTGCCTATGCACCTGCGTCCTCCTTCTACCTCCAAAAGCGTTGAACGCATGTTTCCGGAAGACCTGGCTTATTATGAGAAATATGACAAGCTGGGTCTTTCCATCACCGAATATCCCTGGGCGGGCGATGTGTATGAAACCTATATGACGCGTAATCCTGTCAACCAGGTAACCGGTGACCCCTCCAGGCCTTCTCCCCTTTTCGGGCACGGGCCGGATTTCGGCTATTTCTACTACGGCGCCATCTGGTACGGTGACGAACTGTGGAATGGCGGCCGCCACAAAGACTATAACAACGACGGTATTTATGACGACTACGACGGCCTGCAATGGGATGAAGAAGAAAATGGCGGAAAGGGATTCAGGGAATGGGAGCCGTTTACGCATCCGGTGCTTGGAGAAGTGGAAATCGGTGGCTTTCACCCCAAGTTCTTTGCACAGAACGGGCCTCCTGATCAGCTTGAGAAATGGGCCCGCCGTCAGGCGTTGTTTAACGTGGCGATGGCCAAAGACCTGCCCCTGCTTGTCATTGATCAGGTAGAAATAAAACAGATGGAAAAGGACAAAGAGGACGCCACGTACACAATTACCGTAACATGGACAAACAAAGGCAACCTTCCCACTGCGCTGAAGCAGGCTCAACTTATTAAAATTGTGCGTGAAGACCGGGCGCAACTGGAGTTTGAAAAAGAATTAATGAAAGTAAATGACCCCGTAGTGACCATCACTCAACCTGAAACACATGATAAAACCATCCGGGCGGGTTATACGGCGCCCGGGGAAAGCAAAACCGTACGTTTTATGGTGCATGTAAAAGGAAAAGAAAGTGTGGAAGGAAAGGTGAAAGTTTTATCAACACGGGGCGGATATATCGAAGTACCTATAAAACTTGAAAGATAACACACATTTTACCCCAGGAACCCAACGTAGCAGCAAATTGCATTTGTAGCTGATTATAAAAATGGTCTATAAGAACGCCACTCTGAGTCTTCCAGTCTGGGTATTGAGCAATAGTGATAATTGTGCCTTTCTGTTCGACGTAAAGAGAAAGAGGCGGCTTACCCTAAAAATAAGCTGATGTTAACTACCTGTAACTGATTTGGTTGTATATGCAGACTCTCTTTGTTTACCTTTTTCCAACCACTGTGGAAGTATATTTTCAATAAAATCCAGTTTTTCAGCATTAAGTTTAGCCATGTCGAGACCAATATATGCTTGAGCTTTAGCCTTAGTTGAAACATCGGGCAATGGAACGACTTCATTATATCCAAGATCGGAAAGCACCCTTGCTAATTTCAATCTTCCATCCTGGGCGATTGAAATACCTGTGCTTATCACACGTAATGCTTCCACCGGAGCATGAAAAGCACCACCATGGCTCGCTGCGGCATAATCCCACCGCCATTGACCACGACGAATGTCCATGAGAATATCCTTCATTTGTTCTTTCATTGCACCTTTCTTCCAGGCAAACTCCGCTTCAATATGTAGTTTTACAAGCAAATGCTCCAATATACTTCTGGCTTCAACTACGCGGTCCATATTGTCATAAACGCTTTTCCTTAGTACTGCTTCACTCTCACGGTGGCAAACCACACAAGAATTGGAAATGTTATTTAAAGGGCTTTGAATTTTATGATCGGTATATTTTACCCCACCTTCCGAACGGTAGGGCATATGGCAATCGGCACAAGAAACACCTCGTTGGGCATGAATACCTTGTGAATACAACTCGTAGCCAGGATGCTGGGCTTTGAGCATAGGGGCTTTACTTAGTTGGTGTGTCCAGTCACTAAATTCTATATTATTATAATATTCTTCCATAGCTTCAACTGTTATGCCATTATCCCATGGCAACGTCAGGTATGGCACACCTTCGGCAGGTTTTTTCTTATTAAAGTAATATTCAACATGGCATTGAGCACATACCAGCGAACGCATTTGCTGATGCGTAGCTTTAGTAATGTCTTCTCCTCTTCTTTCAAAGGCTTCTATTAAAGCAGGACGTGTTATTTTTAAATCCATTGTTTTCTCATCATGGCAATCGGCACAACCTACCGGGTTTACTTGCTCACCTCCATATTTGGCCCATTTACCGGAGTAAAATTCCCTTGGGCCTACTTCACTCATTAAGCGAGGCACATCCGGACTTTTGCAAGCCCAGCATGTGGATGGCATAGGGCCAGCATCCGGTGTTTTTGGCGCTCCGGTGCGGAGGCTGTGCATAAGATCCTTTATTGCGTACATGTGCCCCTTCGATTGGTTGTAATCTTTAGAGAAACCATATCCTGCCCATAAAATTACCAGCGAAGGGTACCTTTCAAGCATATCAATGTTGACATTGCCATTATACTTGCTCATAAAGCTGGTATCTTCAGTAGATTTCCAGGAGTCATATTGATTAGGATAATTTTTACCCCAAATTTCTCCCCGAGGTTCAAATGGAGCAATTTCTATTTTCGGCCGGTCGATGTACAATGTTTCAACTCTTCGTTCCATAATACTGGTCGAAAGTAAGCCTAAAATAAAAACAACTAATACGGTTAGAGCAAACAAAACCCATAGTAACCATGGCCGTTTTTTTGCAGTTTGTCTTATTGTACTCATTTTTTATGTTTTATTTATTCGTCTGTTTTCTTAACCAATCAGGCACAGGGCTACCCAGCAATGGAACCCTGGCATTGGGCGTTGAAGAAAGGCCCTTTACTCTTCCATGGGGTACTTCACGATGGCATTCCCAGCATAATTTGCCTTCTCCATGTCTTGCTTTTTCAGGTGTAATATTTAATAACCCTACATTTAAAACCAGTTCACTATGACATCGTTTGCAATTCTCCTGAACAACAACGCTCCCCCGTTCTTTTATCCGAATTACCTGAGATTCCTTTCGCAGGGTAAATGCGGTAGCATGACCCAGCCCATCCATTGCCTTAAAGGCATATTTTGCCACCGGATTGGTGTGAGGCACGTGACAGTCGTTGCAAGTGGCTACCCTGCTATGAGAACTATGTTGCCATGTGGCATATTCAGGCATCATTACGTGACAGTTAACACATGTTTTTGGGTCGTCTGAAAGATATGAGTATGCATTAGAAATATAAACACTATACAGTAACAAGCCCACAAATGCTCCTACCAATACAGTTACAAAAATTATCCATTGTGGAGGAGGCTTTAAATAGGACATCAATTTCATACGTAATAATATTTAATTTTCAAAGGTCGTATAAAATTATCGATGGTATTTTTTTTCACTTGATTTCAAATATAGCATGAAAAAGAGCAAAAAAATTAAATTAAATTGTATTAAACCCCAGGACGTTCCGTCGCGCCGCCTCCATAGTATTCGACTACAGCATACGCCCGAAGTGAAACGTGAATGTGGATTAATTAAAATGACAATTATTACACTTTTTAATCGATGTAAGCCGTTTAGTGTGAGTTGGGTTAAATAGCATACGAACGATTCCGGATTTCGTTGGTTCTCAAGAAGTTTTGGTCATTTATTCTTCTGATTCATAGCTATATATTAATCGGTTATTGTTCCAATATGCCATCAAACTGATGATGGCTACTACTGCAATTGTGTAATACACAAAAGTTGGAATGGGCAATGGGTCTCCCGCTGCATAGGAGTGCAATCCTGACAGGTAATAATTTACACCGAAAAAGGTCATAATGATAGAAGCAAAAGTAATTAACGAAGCAAAATTGAATGTGAATAAACTTTGCATACCGGGAATAAATCGCATGTGAATAACAAAAGCATAAAACACGATGGAAGCCAGCGCCCAGGTTTCTTTGGGGTCCCAACCCCAGTAGCGCCCCCAGGATTCATTGGCCCACACTCCACCTAAAAAGTTGCCGATTGTAAGCAACATCAACCCGATAGTCAGGGTCATTTCAATTACATACGTCAGCTCTTTAATGGAAAGTGACAAACGCAGGTTATTTTCAGGAGTTTTGAAAATCATAGTAACCAGATTGACAAAAGCCAACAAAGCCCCTAAAGCAAAGAACCCATAACTGGCGGTAATTGTAGCTACATGAATGGTGAGCCAGTATGATTTCAGAACAGGAACCAGGTTAGTGATCTGAGGGTCGAGAAAGCTCAGATGAGCGACAAATAGTATTATACCACTCAATATAGCCGTAACAGCCAATGTCATTGGTGATCTTTTTCCAAATGCCAACCCGGCCAGCAAACTTGCCCAGCCAATATAAATCATAGCTTCATACCCGTTGCTCCAGGGAGCATGGCCCGATATATAACATCGTAGACCTAAGCCAACAGTATGTACCAAAAAGCCGGCAAAGATCAGTGCAACCAACACTTTAAAAGGCCATTTCAGTAAAAGGTTAGGGCTGAGTACCCTGGCAAACAAAACTATGAGCAGCACAAATCCGACTAGCATATGATAAGGAAATAGCTTTTCAAAAATATTCCACTCGTTAAACTTTATTTCAAGATTTACTTTAATGGGACTGGGCAAAACAGCCGCGCCATACGTTGACTGATAGTTCTTTATCGCATTGAGTATGTCATCAGCCAATGTCAGATCACCACTAGACAAACTTTTGAAATATTCAACCAATGCATTCCTGACGAAAATTGAGTCCGTACCGGATAAGCCATAAAATTCACGGTCAAACGGGGCAACCCAAAGATGGTCAGGGTCGATGGGAACGGGGAAAATTTTAAGCAAACTGGCCTGGTAAATCATATAACAGATATTGAGGCGTTCATCAACTTTAATAAGTTCTTTGTCTAGGGTGTTTTGTATCGAAGGTTTTTTAGCATAAGCTGCATTCACTTTTTCGAGCAAAATATAATTTCCTGTTTCGTCAAAAAAATGATTGTAATTGGCATATTTTGAGTCGATTAGCAATTCCTTCCTTATGTCAGCATGGTTTACCTTTATTATTTTAACTTTTTGCCACTCACGCGGTTGGCTCATCATGCCCAATATTACCTGATCAGCGCTGTAGCCTCCCAAACTGCTGGTTTTGTATATTTTGCGGAGTAAATCATTGGCCAATGAATTTATAGGAGCCATTCGTCCTTCATTCGATTGATAGATAAGTCTCCCAAAAGCTTCGGCCCGCTGCCTGGAAGGAACCTCCGGATACTCTTGTGCCTGTACCAAACTTGCTGAAAGCATAAACAGCAAAGCGAATACACCTGCCAGTTTTTGGCGTTTTTCATGAACGGCATCAATCATTATTGATAATTGACGGAATCTTGTATTTTTTGAAAATGCAATGGAAATCAACCCAAAGGCTAACAAAATATACCCCACGTAAGTGATCATGGTACCGGGCCGGTCTCTATTCACAGATAACACGGTACCCAGTTCGTCCTGATCGTATGAAGATTGATAAAAGCGATAACCGCCATAATCAAGTACGTGATTCATATAAATTCTAAATGGAAAACTGGTGTTACCATCATGAACAATCACCTCGCTGGCATAGGATGACGGGCTCATGGAACCGGGATATCGCTCTAATTGAAAATCCTTAAGCTCGATAGAAAAAGGTATTTCTATCCTTTTAGCTCCATAAGACAAGTTCATATTAACATCACCCAACTGCAGAAAAACCGGTTGACCGATAAAACCTTGACCACCAAATAAAACCACATCTTGTTTTTGTGAACCCAACGTTGCTTCCAGCACAATGGCGTCAAGGGTTTGTTCATTGTTTTCGGCCGGTGCAGAAATAATTTTAATGGTAGATTCGGGATGATAATCGCTGAGCACAAAATTTACTCCGTTAGCGGTAAAAAGGGTTCTGTAGGGCGCTATTACCGTAGTGTGAGCCTCTATTTTACCGGCTTCCTGGGTATCCATGTTCAGGGTATTAACCGGCATTTCAGCCTGTATTACCAGCCCTGAGTCTGTTTCAATAAATCGAATGGAATTGAGATGGTCATGCGCTGTGTTTAACCCAAGAAGTAACCCGTTAATATGGATGTATTCACCATTTTTGATGAAACTATATTCCCTTCCATTTTCTCCGGCTACCGCCACGGTTACAATCGGTTGCCCGTAGCCCGGGTCAGGCTCGGCAATTTGTTTGGCGTTAAAAATAAAGTGTTTCAGTTTGAGCTTCAGGGTACCTTCGTTTACTTTAATTTCCTTACCGAACTTGTTATTCTTTATCCGGCTAAAAAGTACTTTATTGTTGAATTCTTGCTTTTTCCCACCATCAAGCACTTCAACACGCATGTAAGTAGCGTCTGACACAAAGCTGTTCGAGGCCTCCCCCTCTCTGATGTGTATCAACCCTTCTTCGCTAAAAAACCGGGTAATACCGGCGCCTATGAGAATGGTGATAAAAGCCGAGTGAAAAAGTAAATTAGTCCACTTTTCACGCCTCCACATTTTTTGGACAACGATAACGCCAATCATATTCACAGCCATAATTGCCAGCAGCAATTCGAACCAACGCGCTTTGTACACAATCGATTGTGAACCGATTGGCCCAAAATCATTTTCGATAAAAGTGGCTACACAAATGATTACTCCAAACGCTAATAATAACGCCCCGGCAAACGACATTGAAAACAAGTACTTCAGGAATTTCATTCCCAATAGAGTTTAATTAGAGTTTAATTATTTTAAAAGAACAACAAAGATATAATTATCAATTTTATTAACTATAATGTGATTATAATCCCTTCATTTAAGTGACATGACACTAGTCTGAATATACATGTTTTTAGATTGCCATCAACTTTTTTGTTATGGTACCTTTTCAAAAATTACTTGCAGGTTATCTTATTAAAAATCTCAAGCTACATGCTGGTGCACGGCTTCAGGCGACGGCCAGGAGCGGTAGCGAGACTTGCGCCAACCTGTAAAAAAGCCATAAGGGATTTACCGGAACGATGGATTTTGGAAACCAAAGTATTACTTTTATAGTATGAATCAGGAAAAGAGAAAAAAATAAATAATTGAGTATTATCTTGTTGTAATTGAAATTGGTTATACAGATTTAAATGTGGATGATAAAGGTGAAAGATATTTAATACATCGTAACTCGAAACATGAAAGATTTTAATACAATTAAGTGGCCTGTTAAATGTTGTGACGAATTTTTAAGATAACACCAGTGAATATGAATAAATATTTCGTTTATCTGCTTTATATATCCCTTTGGATGGGATGCTCAAACAATGAAAAAAGTGCTTTCGATGCCGATACTAAAACGATTTTTAAGCATTATTTTATCACGAATGATCTTCCCGACACACCGGATTCTCGCTACGGTACTCCAGCCCTTGCTGATTTTGACAATGATGGAGATCTGGATTTCGCTTTTTCCATCACTTCTGATAAAGTCTTTTGGTTTGAATTTATAAATGCTGACAATTGGGTCAGGCATGATTTGGCAGAAATACCAAGCGCTCAATTAGGAGGTGCAGCCCATGACGTCAACGGGGATGGATGGATGGACCTGGTTATCGGAGGTTTTTGGTTTAAAAACCCGCAGAACCCCAAAGAAGAACCATTCATCAGATACGAATATGATTCCCGTATTAAAACGGAAATACATGATATTGTAGTAAAAGACCTGGACGGTGACGCTGTTGGTGATATTTTAGTCCTTGGCGACCGGGAGGGTTGCTTTTGGTACAAGATACCGGAAAATCCGGCTCAGGATGTTAATTGGCAAAGGATTACAGTCACTAACGACATTGTGGACGAACTGGACGATATCCACGCTGGGTTCTTTCCAGGTGGTGTTGGCGATTTGGATCAGGATGGTGATAATGACATTGTTATGCCCGGCAGGTGGTATCAAAACGAAAATAATGGGCAAACATGGGTTAGGAAATTCCTTCCATTTGGTAGTGTCGGCTATTGGGGGCTTTCATGCAGGAGCTGGATCCTGGATATGGATGGAGATGGCGATAACGATATAATCATCATGTCTGGTGACCAGGTTGACTCGAGAGGAGCATGGCTCGAAAGTACCGGTGGCAGTAATCCGGAGTTTACGGTCCATTTGTTGCCACTCCCTACCGCTGGTCGGAGGGGATCATTGCATTCTCTTGCGGTAGCGGATTTTGACAATGACAACGATCTGGATATTTTTTCTGTGGAGCAGGAGGATGATAAAATATTACCATTAGGACGCACCCCCATGGGTTTTTTGTGGGAAAATCTGGATGGTAAAGGGGGACTTTTCAAAGAAAGAGTTGTCTTTGATCAAAATCTGGGCGGACACGATGCATTGTTTGGTGATGTGGACCAGGATGGCGATATAGATATTTGCTTTAAGATCTGGAAGAAACTTGATACGAATGCCAATCAAGGTAAAGTCCATGCGATTTTTTTGGAAAACCAGACCATCCAATAATTTCCTTGATCTAAACAAGGTTTTCGATACGCCGGACTTCCACTCCTGAAAACTATTTGTGCCTTCCCGACGCTGTTAAAAATCAAAACATATCTGTGAAGTTGTGCTGGTATTTGATTAATTATACTAATTATTTTAGTATTTACTAATATTTTTAGTATTTGTTTTGTATTTTCGCTTCAGAACAAGTGAACCCGCTGCGGCAGGTGACCCAATGCAAAACAGGCCAAAATGTATCTCAATTGCCACACCTATTTTTCCTTCAGGTACGGAACCCTGTCCATCGAAGGACTCTTTGACGAAGCCCGGCGCTGTGGCGTGCATAAACTGGCCCTCACCGACATCAACAACACCTCCGGCTACATTGAAATGCTGCGAATATGCGACCAAAACCGCAAGGAGTACGACCTTGAAATCGTCCTGGGCATCGAGTTTCGTACGGAAGGCCGGCTGTTATACATTGGCCTTGCCGAAAATAACGATGGATTTGAAGAGCTCAACCGCTACCTGTCCTGCCACAATACCTCCGGCGAGCCCTTACCTGGCAAGGCCCCGGCTTTTGAGCACGTCTTTATCATTTATCCCTTCATTTACGAAAAATCTACCCCCGACTCCCTTCGCGAAAACGAGTTTATCGGTATCCGGCCGGGGGAAGTCAACCGGCTGGCAACTTCCGGATTAACCGGCTATATGCACAAGCTGATTGCCCTGGCACCGGTAACTTTCCGAAACCGCACCGGCTTCAATATACACCGGTTGCTTCGCGCCATCGACAAAAACACGCTGCTCAGTAAACTTGACCCCCGGGACCAGGCAACTGGAAATGAGATCATGCTACCGGAAAAAGAGTTTGCGGAGCTATACCGCCGCTTCCCTGAATTGCTGAAAAACAGCCGCCGGCTACTTGAGCAGTGCAGCATCCGTTTCGAATTGGGTACAGACAAGAACAAAGCCGCCTTTACCGGCAGCAAACGTAATGACCGGGAGTTGCTGATGTCGCTGGCAATGGAAGGTTTCGACCGTCGCTACGATCGCTACGACCACCATGCCCGTTCGCGGCTTTTTAAAGAGCTCGATGTCATATCCTCGCGCAACTTCGAATCTTACTTCCTGATCGCCCATGATATTATCCGGTTTGCCGAACATAAAAATTTTGCCCATGTAGGTCGCGGCAGCGGCGCTAACAGTGTGGCCGCCTACTGCCTGCGCATTACCGATGTGGACCCCATTGAGCTCGACCTGTATTTCGAGCGCTTCTTAAACCCGGTGCGCACCTCTCCACCCGACTTTGACATTGATTTTTCATGGAAAGACCGGGATGAAGTAACAAAATATATCTTTGATAAACATACACCGCAGCATACCGCCCTGCTGGGTACACACTCCACTTTCAAAGACCGGTCGCTGGTGCGCGAACTTGGAAAAGTGTTTGGCCTCCCCAAGCCGGAGATCGATACCATTGTAGCCCGCCCGGGTCAAAATCGTAACCGTGATCATATTACACGCCTGATTTTCCGCTATGCCGAACGGATGTACAGCATCCCCTCTCATCTCTCCATTCATGCCGGCGGTGTGCTTATCACCGAAAAGCCAATCTATGCCTACACGGCCACTGACCTGCCTCCCAAAGGCTTTCCGGTGGCACATTTCGAAATGCATAATGCCGAGGATATAGGTATTTATAAACTGGATATTCTCAGTCAACGCGGCCTGGGGCACATCAAGGATGCCACTGCCCTCATCAAGACAAACCGCGGAGTAAAGGTTGACATCAATGATTTTGAAACGTTTAAAAAAGATCCGAAGATCCGCAACCTGATCAGGCGGGGCAAAACGATGGGTTGTTTCTATGTGGAATCGCCGGCCATGCGGATGCTGCTCGGCAAGCTGCGGTGCGACAATTACCGTACACTGGTGGCAGCCAGCTCTATCATACGGCCGGGTGTAGCGCGTTCGGGAATGATGCGTGAATACATTCACCGGCATCTTAACCCCGAGCGGTACACCTCAATACATCCGAAAATGGATGAACTGATGACTGAAACGTACGGCGTGATGGTGTATCAGGAAGATGTGATCAAAGTGGCACACCACTTTGCCGGTCTTACCCTGAGTGAAGCCGATATTCTGCGGCGGGGCATGTCGGGAAAATACCGGTCGAGGAAAGAATTTCAACAGGTTAGGGATCAGTTTTTTCTGAACTGTAAAAAAAGAGGTTACACGCAGGAAGTAACCGACCGGGTATGGTTTGAGATCGAAAGTTTTTCAGGCTACTCCTTTGCCAAGGGGCACTCTGCCAGCTATGCTGTAGAAAGTTACCAGAGCCTGTTTCTCAAAGCGCACTACCCGCTGGAGTTCATGGTGGGGGTGATTAACAACTTCGGGGGCTTTTACCAGACGGAGTTCTACTTTCACGAAGCCCGGATGGACGGCGCTGAGATCGAAGCGCCCTGCATAAACCACAGCGACCATACCACCACCATCGCCGGCGATACCATCTACATCGGATTTATTCACCTCAAAAGCCTGGAAACCCGTATCGGAAAACGTATCCCCAAGGAAAGAGGCCAAAACGGGGATTTCAAAAGCCTCGATAACTTTATCCGTCGCATACCGGTATCGCTTGAGCAGATTTCGATCCTGATCCGCATCGGGGCATTTCGTTTTACCGGAAAATCAAAGCGGGAGTTGTTGTGGGAGGCCCATCTCTACTTTGGAAAAGGAAAAAACATGAAGTATTCGGTGGATCTTTTTAACCTTGAATTGCCTGACTACCGGCTCCCCCCACTCGATCATTTGCCTTATGAAGATGCTTTTGACGAGTTTGAACTGCTGCAATTCCCGCTTTGTGACCCCTTCGCCCTGCTGGCTACCGGTGAACGCGGCAATACGGTGGCTGGTGAACTGATAAAAAAGACGGGGGGAAAAGTCAGCATTGCCGGCTACCTGGTAACAATCAAAAACACCTACACCAAAGACGGAAAGCTGATGCACTTTGCCACTTTTTACGACCGGAACGGAGATGTTTTTGACACCACCCACTTCCCTCCGGTGGCAAAACGAAACCCCTTCAGAGGGCGCGGTTTTTACATGCTGCGCGGAAAAGTGGTAGAGGACTTTGGTTATCCGATGATCGAAGTGGACAGGATGGACAAAATGCCCATGGTACATAAGGAAGAGGTTAATGTACGGTTGAAGCCCGGAGTAGTTTGAGGTTACCGGAAATGGTTATTGGTAACTGCTACCGGAAACGATGTTGCGCCCTTTGCCTTTATTTCCTGTTTTGTGCAATGTAACACCCAAAATCAACTTTAATTAGTTTGTAAATAGTTAATTATCAGCAATTTCCCGCCTACAATGTGTCATTAAAGCAGCGGAAACGTTGATAATTTTAAATTCACTTAAATATATCAATAGCTTATGTAACTGGCTGTCAATAATATTACGGTGCGCTGCACCTATTATCTATTAGCTGATTTGTTTTCTATAGATATTTTGGGTACTCCGTACCCTCCCATATTGTATTGTATCATGCCATACTTCATAATAATCTGAGGTGCGGAGCACCGATGATCTTTATAGTCATTTCATAATTGTTAGGCCAAGGTGCGGATGCACCGTGATATTATCATTGTATGATCGTTGCTGATCCATTCAGGCAGGGAAACAAGCGAATAAAGCTGCTAATCATTTTTGTATTACACAAATCAGGAGGAAACACTTAGTCAACTTTAACAAAACGACTACTATACATCCTGTTTTCGATCTCGATTCGTAGAATATACATACCTGACTTCAGGGTTTTCAAATCCAGGGAGTTATAACTTTTCAAATTGCCTTGATATTCCCTTACAACATCTCCTTTTGAGCTAATTATTGAAAGTGTGGAATTACCAGCGGGGGCATCGAATAACACATGAATATATTGCCGGGCAGGATTGGGGAAAAGTACGATTGATTCCGATGGATATTCCGGAGGCTCACAGTCCGCCGTTGTAACGTACTCATATAGTGTTCTATGATGATTTTCATTTTCATAATCCTTTGACTGTCGAAAATTCTTGTAAATCATCCCTGTAAGGGCTCCATCACAGCGATAGGTAAATAAAGTTTCTTCACCCCGGGTTTCAAATTCACCGGTGGAATCATCTCTAATTTTGGTCCGGCTTATGATATCAGATAAATTTCCATTTTCTTCATATGTATATTCCGTAATATTTTCGTAGTTCCAATATTCGGAATTTATTTCTTTCCATTTATATATGTATAAAATCTGTCTACCTGATTCATCCGTTTCAACCTCTTCATAATTTTCCCTGTTTTCCGAAACGATCCGGGTTACCTCTTTATTTCCGACATAGCTGATTGAGGTCTCGGATTTAAAAACCCATTCCATTTCCGGAAAATCTCTTGAATAATGAAAAATTTTAGTTGGCCTGTTATCCGGATCATATGCTCGCTCATACTTTTGCTGATAAAATACCGTGATTTCGTTTGCCTCATATCTATACGATGTCTTTAACAAGTCATGACAATATTCATTCTTTTCAACATTGCTGCTATCCGTTAGAACCCACGAATCCACTGTGCCTTCAATTAACCTGTACCAGGCGTGTCCCACGCGACAATCCATATCGTTGTAATAAGACCTGAATTCAATACCGTACTCCGGTTTTCCCAGGGAGCCGAAAATAGATTTATTTCTAATATTTCTATTCTTATGATCGTAAATAAAAAAATCCCAGCTCTCCCACTGTTCATTATTAATTAAATCCTTATTAAGCTTATAAATACGAGTTAAAAGCGTATCATTCAGGTATTCATATTCTTTGAGCGATTCCCATTCCAATTTGTGGGGATTGGTTTGATAAGATTTTTCGTGATAACGCGTACGGTTGCTAAAATTATTATACGCATAAAACTCCTCACGATTCGTAACCCAACTACCATTATCTGATTTAATGCGGCTTTTCTGGTACACCTCTCTCCCCCTCGCATCATACGCTTTGATGTGTATCCGAAAGTCTTTCCATTCATCCTCATCCGTATCACGTGATTGATGAATTCGTTTTCGAACAAGTGCACCCGGTGGCAGCTCCCATTGGGCCAAAACCGGTGCAGCATTAATCAGAATTATAAATAAAATGATCGCCTGTTTTATCATTGAGCAAATAATAGTATAAATATTTCAAATTATCAATGCATTTGTTACCTCCATTTGGAATTGTAATACATTTTGATTTATATTTTGATTTATATTTGTTAAATAAATGTATTCCATACCCGGCAGTATTCAAAGTGATTTTTTGAACTTTTCTAACAGCTGATGCCCGAAATTGCGTTATGTCAATTAGGACAGAAGTAATCACTTGGAATAAATTGTTTTGAATAATTTAGTAAATTCGTAGTATGGTTGATCATTATCAGGTACTTGGAATACCTCGTTCTGCAAGTGCTGCAGAGATAAAGTCGGCTTTCAAAAAACTGGCTCTCAGGTATCATCCGGACCGGAATCCGGACTATCCGGCCGCTGAGGAAAAGTTTAAAGAGATCAACCGCGCATATCAGATATTATCAGATCCGTATAAAAAGCATCAATATGACCTGGTATATAATTACCAGCGTATTCCGGTTTCAAAACCCAGGTCAGCCTACCGCCCGTTTTACTATCCACCCTATGAGAAAAGGCCCCGGCACCCCACCCGTGAACATGAATATGGCTGGAAATATGTGAAAGCCCAGGTTATGGCATTTGCTTTTATTTTTATCGTTGCCGCGATGGTTATGGGTGTAAAATATCTCTATGATGATTATCAAGAAGCGAAGGAAATACGGCTGGCTGAAGTAAGGGAAGTGCTGTTTAAAGAAGCACAGGCATATTTTGATAAAGGTGAATACCGGAAGTCTCTCGATATCATCATACTGATGCAGAAAAAAAATCCTGCTGAACGTACCATCCGTAACTACAGAGATAAATTTGTGGGTGAGGTAATGGTAATGGCCGACGACCAGTTTAATCAAAACAATTTTGAAAGTGCGATCATCAGTTTTTCGATTGTGAAAGATTATCAGCGCCGCGAAGGTGCGGTCGTATATAAAAAACTGGCTGAGTGTTATAAAGCGTTGGGCATGTACCAGCAAGCAGCAGATGCGCTTGAGGTAATACGTGCTAATGATAAGAAAAATCTTAAACTAAACCTTGACATAGGCATACTGTATCTGGTCAGCATGAATGATCCTGAAAACTCAAAACAGTATCTTGATAATGCCAGATATAGGGTAAAAGATATTTTGGTACAGATCTACGGGCAGGCAGCAGAGCTGGTAATGAATCCAGCCGAAAGCCCGCCTATTTATTTTGAGGTGTTTTTTACCCGGGCAAAAGCCTATACGCAATTAGGATTACACGAAGACGCAATTAAAGACTGCAATTGGTCTGTATTTCTCAGGCCTGATCTGGCCGAACCATTATTTATAAGAGGGACAAACTATTTTGCCCTGGGCAACAATTCCAAAGCCTGCAAAAACTGGAAAGCAGCCGCAGGATTGAATTATACGCCCGCCATTGAAATGATGAATTTACATTGTAATTAATGTTGCTTTTCCCTGTTCAAATTCATTACTCCTGAGGCATAACAATCCATAGAATAATATAAACCAGAATTCCGGGAAAAGCTGCACTGAAAATTGAAATCAGAAGGTACAGTACCCGCACTAAAGCCGGATCCCACCCAAAATAATCAGCAAGGCCGGCACATACACCTGCTATAACTTTACTCCGGGATCTCATTAATTTTTTTGATGTCAAATTCATATTTCGAAACATTCTAAATTATACCGTTAAATTAACCCGAATCTATGCACTTCAAAGTCTGTGCCATTAAAATAATGTAAATTTCTGATCCGTATAGCCTGTATATATGCACGGTTTCGGACATTTATCTTACTCTGTGTCCGGTATTGATTACTGCTATCAGCTCCTTGATGCACAATATTCTTTATTCAGCTCTCCGGCAATGCCAATCCCCAGTTTTGCTGCTTTTTTCCAGTCATTGCAGGCCCCGTCAACATCATCCATATCAAATTTTACAGACCCCCGGTTTAAATACCCTGGCCCATTTTCCGGATCCAGCTCCAGGCCTCTATCATAATCCTGTATCGCCTCATCCATTTTATTTAGCAAATAATAGGCATAGGCGCGCTCAAAATATGCTTCATGATAATCTGCTTTGATATTCAATGCTTTGGAAAGATCAGTTAATGCCTGCTCATTCTTCATCAACATCGACAGGCATACTCCACGATGATAGTAGTATTCCGGATTTTCAGGATCAATACCTATTGCTTTGGTATAATTTTCAACAGCAGCCCGGTAGTCGCCGTTTTCATATAACTCATAACCTGTTTCAAAATAATATTCCGGATCCTGGGCCAGACACCGGAGTGAAACCTGGAAAAAGATCAATACTAAAAACACCCGCATAACGTAAATTATAACAACAGAATTAATTCCAAATATAGCAGGACTCACAAGTGGATACCAGAAAATGATTACGTTTGAGTAGCGGTTTATTACAGATCAGACCCCACCTCTTTAAGCTGGGCCGCTACGTAATCTCTGAGTTGGTTTGAATCAAACAGATATTTATAATACTCAAGTTCCCGGTTTTTTGCATTCGGGTCAACATTAACGATTTCTTTATACACTTTTACTACCCCTTCCAGACCGCGCAAACTGGCGGCGGTTTCGTCAGGTTTTTCCTGATTTTCGATAACATACAACGATTTGCCAAACAGATAGGTTACACGAATCTTATCAGAATACTTGTATCTCTTATTATTTACAATTCCTCCGGTAAATATCTCATCTAACTTTACCGAAACGTACGGTGTTTCTGCAAGCCACCTAATCACATAATCAGATATAGCTTTGGTGTTATTTTCTTTTGTGGCAAATGGATTTTCCTCGAGCCACAAAATATCATTTATTATGTGTTGTTCATCCCGCCGGAATCCTTCTTCAGAATCCCAATCTGTATTTCCAACATGCTGGGCAAATGCCGTGGAAATACCCATAAGAACAACTAAGGATAAAACCAGCTTCTTCATAATGCTCAAAACTGATACAATATGAGAATTATTATCAAATAATTCAACCCTGTATTCCGAAATTCATAAAACGCACGTTCGAATTTATCCCCTTTTTTACCTTTCTGAGCCCGTGAGACTGATTCAATAAAACTTAATTGGGTAGTTCGATATTTTATTTTTATTAATTTCTAATTACTGGTGTCCGGTTAAATCCCCTCCTTGGAGGGGTAGGGGTGGGTAAAAAATTGATTATCAATGATAAATGTCTCATTTTCATCAATAAATAAAATAAGGGGTTGTTTTCGAAGAATCATAAAAACCATCTTTGTTTGACTGTAAGCACCCTTTTTTTAGTAATTCTTATTTTTCCCGGACACCAGTAGTTAAGAATGATGAATAATTTATTTAAATTGATCGGAAATAAATGTACAATCGATGAAACTGCAACTGATTTATTTCGTTTTTTTTCTGGCAATTTTCAGCCAGCGGGTATTTTCCCAGGATCAGGATAACACCTTCATACCCGATGAGAAATATGTTAAGGAGGTAAAAAAACTACTGAAGAAGAAAAAAATCCAGGATGCATTTGAATATATTGATATTCTGGAGCCCAGGACATTAAAGGATCTCGTGTATCTTACGGAGATACCTGCACCGCCATTTGAAGAAGAGAAGCGAGCGGAAGCTTTCAGGGATTTGCTCGATGAGGCAGGCGCGGATAAGGTGTGGATTGATGAGGTTGGTAATGTGATTGCTGTCCGAAAAGCAGCAAAAAGAGATTCTGAAAGACCGGCAGTAGTGGTGCTGGATGCGCATCTCGATACCGTGTTTCCGGAAGGAACGGATGTAACGATTAAATTCAATGGAGATACCCTGATTGCTCCGGGGATCGGCGATGATACACGTGGCCTTGTTCTTATATTGACCGTACTGCGGGCATTGAATGAATCAGGAATTGCTACGGTTGCTGACATTTGGATTGTAGGCACTGTAGGCGAAGAAGGGCTGGGCGACCTCAGGGGTGTAAAGCATTTATTCCGGCCCGGCGCACCGGCGATTCGCTCCTGGATTTCCGTAGATGGCGGATCAACGGACCGGATAACCAATAGCGGATTGGGCTCGCACCGGTACCGTGTCACTTTCACCGGCGAAGGAGGGCATAGCTGGGGTGCATTTGGCATGGCAAACCCAATCCATGCACTGGGCCGTGCGATCAATATTTTTGTTACAGAAGCAGATGGATTTATTCAAAGCGGGCCTAAAACAAGTTATAATGTTGGTAGGATCGGTGGTGGTATTTCGGTAAACAGTATTTCGTTTGAATCCTGGATGGAAGTTGATATGCGCTCCGTGGAACACTCAAGCCTTTTAGCAATGGACGATATTTTCCAAAAGGCCATGCAGGCTGCATTGCAGAAAGAAAATGACCTCCGTAAAAATGGGGAAGCCTTAAATGTCAAGATTGAGATGATCGGTGACCGTCCTTCCGGTGAAGTTCCTGTAGATATTCCCTTGATTCAGCGTGCATTAGCTGTTGCTACTTTATTCAACATCAGTCCGCGGTTAACTACCGGATCTACGAATTCAAACATCCCCATATCCAGAGGAATTCCTGCGGTCACCATCAGCAGGGGAGGCAAAGGCGGAGGTTCGCATGCATTGAAAGAATGGTGGCTAAATGATAGTAGTGGTCCGCAGGCAATCAAACTTGCACTTTTGCTGCTTGTGACTGAGGCAGGCATGAAATAATATTTTGTCTGATTCGGGTCATGTTAATTCTTAAAGTGTTACTTTCCATATATCAAGTGATTTTTCATGTTTTGAATTTTAAATAATTAGAAAAGAAAAATGAGTTTATTAAAAAATATCGAAGGCAATTGGAATGGATATATCATTCAGAAATGGGATAATAAGGAAGTAGTGATACCAGTTACATTTCAATTCAAAAAGGAAGACCTGCGGTTGTCAGGAGAGGCTGTAATTGATACATCCGGCCTGGCATTTAAAAATATTGAGAAGAAAGATCTGATGGTTATCGATCTTGAAAACGTACATGTGTACGACCCGTACATTCAAATAAACTATTTGAGCAGGGAAGACGAGCCCGAGCAATTCGGTTCATTTGTCATCAGGTTAAACGAATCGGGTAAAAAACTGGAGGGCTGGTTTACAGGATATAGCCCCGAATCTATGAAAGTAATTGCAGGATTGATTTCGCTTGAAAAAGCAACTGAATCATCATAGATTAATTGGAGACTGGTTTATTTCATATTACTTAGCCCTTTATGATATTTTGAAAAACAAAAAGTGCACAATCATCGTCAAATTGCAATTTCCTGCAGAATTTGATTGTTTTCCGCCTGCAAAACGCTCTCATACAAGCTAAAGTGAATAGGAAAAATGATTATATATGAATATTTATAGATATTTATAGATATTTTTTTTCACATATAAAATAATCATGCCTTAACCTGAAGTCATGGCAAACAAAGCAAAATCATCCTTTTCGTCAAATATAACCGTCATTCTGAACGCAGGGAAGAAGCTGTCGAAATAGCTCGTCATTCTGAGGCCTCCATAAACACATTCAAATTATAGTAAATGACTGTAATTTAACATCGAGGAAGTTCGATTTAAGAAAGTCTCCTCCTTGGAGGATATTTTCCCATAGGGATGGCAATGCCAAGAGGTGGGTAAAAAATTTTAGTTAAAACACAAACATTCCAACTAACCATTATTTGGTAAATTATCTATAATTTTTGTTAAATTGTTTACCAATTTTTAGAAAACCCACCCCCTAACCCTGCCTGCCGGCAGGCAGGCAGGGCGTCGGAGGGGAATTATAGTTAGCTGACAATCAGCATTTTAGAATATTTAGTCATTAGTAACGAAGTGAAGAATCTGTAACTTACAACCCGGTTTACACTAACAAATCCTTAGTTCACTTTTTGAGCCGCTTTTCGCAGGGATTTTTACTCAGAATGATGTTTGATTGATCTTTTGAGACAGCTCGTATACGCTTCTGTGGGGAATTAGAGATAGTAGATAATCAGCACTTTAGGGGTTTTTGTCATTAGTTATTAGGCTCCCACTAAAAGACAAGTTTAAGCAGGCATAACGGTGTTTTCGGCGATAATAACACGGAATACCGTCTATACCGTGTACTATGCCGGTCAGATCGGGCACATTTTAAATTGTTTATACCAACAAATCAATCCAAAATCAAAATATCGTACATCCCCGCCAAAATTTTGAATTGCTTTCAGGCATCTTTTTCCGTACTTTTGCGTTGATAAAGAAAAAATGCTTCGCAAAATCATACATATCGCTTTTGCATTTTTACTGCTCTTGAGCACTGTTGGCATTTCTGTAAGCAGGCATTTATGCATGGGTAATGTATATGATGTAGCCATTTTAAAAGCAGCCGATACATGTTCAGGTGATTTGGAAATACCCATGGATTGCTGCGATGATGAAACCGAGGTATTTTCCGTCAGCCAGGCCTTTGAATATTATGCCTTGGTGCTTCAGCTCGAAGCACCTTCATTGAATTTGTACACACTTTCTGATTATTTTATCCCTCAGGTTGAACTCCAATCTGCGTACAGTAAACTTTCGGTATTCCATACACCCTCTCCCCCTTTGACCGGACAAGACATTTATGTCAGCGTTCAGTCATTTCTTCTTTAAGATTCTTAACACGGCATTATTTTTTAAGCTTGCAGTGGATTAGATCCATGCGCTTGAATAAATTGCTATCAATCGTATTATAAATTGCACCAACAATTTATAATCATTATACTTTACTACTAAGCTGAAAAACTAAAGATTATGTTAAATAAATTTATTCAATTCTTCCTTGAAAATAAACTGGTCACGGGCCTCATTGTCCTGATATTTATTGGGTGGGGCGTGTCCACGGCTCCTTTTAACTGGAAGATGGATTGGTTTCCCCGTGATCCGGTGCCGGTAGATGCCATACCGGATATAGGTGAAAACCAGCAAATTGTATTTACTACATGGATGGGCCGGTCACCTCAGGATATTGAAGATCAGATCACCTATCCGCTTACTACAGCTTTACTTGGCGTGCCTGGTATAAAAACAATCCGTAGCAGCTCTATATTCGGACTGTCCAGTATATACATTATTTTCGAAGAAGACATTGAGTTTTACTGGAGCCGGTCACGGATTCTCGAAAAACTAAATTCGCTGCCTTCGGGCACCCTGCCGGCTGAGGTACAACCCGCCCTCGGCCCGGACGCTACTGCATTGGGCCAGATATACTGGTACACGCTGGAAGGAAGAAATCCTGAAACCGGGGAGCCAACCGGTGGATGGGACCCACAGGAATTACGGACCATACAGGATTATTACGTGGGTTATGCACTTACTTCAGCAAAAGGAGTTGCGGAGGTTGCTGCAATCGGTGGATTTGTAAAAGAATACCAGGTGGATATTGATCCTGTGGCCATGCGTGAATACAACGTGAATGTTGCACAGATCATGAACGCCGTAAGGAAAAGCAACCTGGATGTGGGCGCACGGACCATTGAATTTAACCGTGTCGAATACCTGGTGAGGGGCCTTGGCTATATAAAAAATATCGAGGATTTAGAAAAAGCAGTTGTTGTTGTAAATGGAAATACACCCATCCGCATTAAAGATGTTGCGCATGTACATTTTGGGCCCGCTGCACGAAGAGGAGGACTTGATAAAGGTGGCGCAGAAGCTACCGGTGCGGTCGTAGTTTCCCGTTATGGTGCCAACCCGTTGGAGGTTATTCAAAATGTAAAGGAAAAGATTAAGGAGATCTCTCCCGGATTGCCCTCAAAAATCCTTGCTGATGGAACCGTCTCCAAAGTGACCATTATTCCCTTCTATGACAGGTCCGGGCTGATCAAGGAAACCCTGGGCACACTGGAAAAAGCGTTGGAGCATGAAATACTCATCAGTATCATCGTAGTGATCGTACTTGTGATGAATATCCGGGCATCCATTATCATCTCCAGCATACTGCCCATTGCTGTCCTCATGACGTTCATCACCATGAAATATTTTGGAGTGGATGCCAATGTGGTAGCCCTCTCAGGAATTGCCATTGCTATCGGGGTAATGGTAGATGTAGGCATTATATTTACCGAAAACATTGTCCGCCACCTTGAAATGCCCGAAAATGAAGGTGTACATGGAGTGAAATTGCTAAAAGTGATCTATGAAGCGTCTGTTGAAGTAGCTTCTGCCATCATGACTGCACTGTCAACAACCATCGTGAGTTTTCTTCCGGTATTTGCCTTGCAGGCCCAGGAAGGAAAGCTTTTTAAGCCACTGGCATTTACCAAAACATTTGCCTTATTATCTTCACTGTTATTGGGGCTGATTTTGATACCTGCCCTGGCTCATACGGTCTTTTCTATCCGGTTTGATAAGGAAAAGTCAAAAAAAGTATGGGCGCTGGTTATTACCGGCCTCGGACTTATTTTCCTTATCATGTACGGAAGTATTGCAGCCATTGCTTTAATACTGTTTGGTATAAATAATTTCTTCGAATCCAGGATGCCTGAAAAATACAGGGCATGGACAAACCGTATTAATACTGTGATTATCCTGATGACCATGGTTTATTTCTTAACTACGGCATGGATGCCTCTTGGCGCTCAAAACAGTTTATTTGTTAATTTCTTGTTTGCTATTACCTTGATTTCAACCATTTTGGGGACACTGCTGGCGATCGTACATTTTTATCCGCAAATGCTTGCCTGGTGTTTGCAAAACAAATGGAAGTTTTTATCTATTCCATTGTTGGTTTTGCTATTTGGCATCACCACCTGGCAGGGATTTGGCAAAATGTTTGGATTTGTTGCCAAAGGCGCCAATCTGGTTAGCTGGGATATTCGTCAGACAGATACCTGGCAATATATGAACAAAAAATTGCCCGGGGTAGGGAAAGAATTTATGCCTTCATTGAATGAAGGTTCCTTCCTGCTGATGCCTACCAACATGTCACATTCAGGTATTGAGGAAAACATTGATGTAATCCGTAAACTGGATGCATTTGTGTCTGAAATACCCGAGGTAGAGTCTGTTGTTGGGAAATGGGGACGTGTAAATTCAGCCCTGGATCCTGCACCCATCTCCATGTTTGAAAATATGATCAATTACAAACCGGAATACATGGTCGATGAAGACGGACATCGGATACGTTTCAAAGTAAATGACAATGGAGCCTATGTTTTAAAGGACGGTTCTGTCTATGACTCTGAAAAAAATGGCTTCCGCCTGATTGAAAGGGAACTCCTTGTTGAGGATAAAAAGAAAGGAAACTATTTCAGGCAATGGCGGCCGCATATTAAGTCATCCGATGATATATGGCAGGAAATCATCAGTGTGGCCAAAATACCCGGTATGACTTCAGCACCAAAACTTCAACCAATCGAAACCAGGAATATCATGCTCTCCACAGGCATGCGTGCCCCGATTGGTATCAAGGTTTTTGGACCCGATCTCGAAACAATCGAAAAAGTGGGCTTTGAACTGGAAAAAATTCTCCAGCAGGTACCCAGTATTGAATCATCATCTGTTTTCGCCGATAGAATTGTGGGGAAACCCTACATTGAATTCGATGTTGACCGTAATGAAATAGCCCGGTATGGGTTAACCATGAAAGATATTCAGAACTATATCGAAGTGGCAATAGGGGGAATTCAGCTATCTACTTCTATTGAAGGCCGTGAGCGGTTCCCTATCAGGGTCCGGTATGCCCGTGAATTCAGGGACAACCCTGAAGATTTGAAAAAAGTGCTGATACCTACTCCAACGGGAGCCCAAATTCCACTAGGGGAATTAGCGGAAATTACATACCGAAGGGGTCCCCAGGCAATTAAAAGTGAAGACACGTTTCTTAATGGTTATGTAATATTTGATAAAAAGTCGGGTTATGCGGAAGTAGATGTTGTGGAAGAAGCACAGCGCTTTATTGACGCTAAAATTGCTTCAGGCGAATTTGTGGTACCGGCGGGAGTGAATTTTAAGTTCACCGGGAATTATGAAAACCAGATCCGTGCTACCAAACGTTTGGCCATAGTGGTGCCCATATCGCTGATGGCTATTTTTATGATCCTGTATTTCCAGTTTGGGAAAGTACAGCCAACACTGATGGTTTTCTCAGGAATATTTGTAGCTTTTTCCGGTGGATTTATCATGATCTGGCTCTATGGCCAGGATTGGTTTATGAACTTCTCCGTTGCCGAAATGGGAATGCGTGATCTTTTCCAAATGCATACCATCAACCTCAGTGTGGCTGTTTGGGTAGGATTTATCGCACTTTTCGGAATCGCAACCGATGATGGGGTGATCATGGGTACCTACATCAAACAGACCTTCGAAAAGGAAAAGCCAAAAAGTGTAGCAGCAGTTCGGGAAGCTATTATGCATGCCGGGGTGAAACGGGTACGCCCCGCAATGATGACGGCAGCGGTAGCTGTCATTGCCTTAATTCCCATACTTACTTCCACGGGTAAAGGCGCTGACATTATGGTACCCATGGCGATACCAACTTTTGGGGGTATGCTTATCCAGGTAATGACCATGTTTGTTGTACCAACCCTTTATTGCATGTGGCAGGAACGTGCTGTTACCAGGCAAATTAAATCAGAATAAACGAACTGAAAACGAACATGAAATCTATTAAAATATACGAAATATTGACGGTGGCAATTATTCTATACAGTACCATTGCCGGCTACACGCAGCAACAAAGTGATCCTGCGGATACAATTGATGTAAAAAGCCCGTTGGAAAGTTATCTCAAGCTTTCGGCAGAAAACAACCCGCTATTGAAATCGTTGTTCAACCAGTACCTGGCAGCGATGGAACGACTCCCACAGGCTAGGGCTCTGCCCGATCCTACCGTGATGTTTAACATTTTTACAAGTCCGGTTGAAACACGGGTTGGGGCTACACAAGCCGGGCTGGCGATCAACCAGGCTTTCCCCTGGTTTGGCCAGCTTTCTGCACAGGAAGAAGTGGCTGCACAATTCGCAAAAAGCCGGTTTGAAGTATTTGAAGATGAACGAAACAGGCTGTTTTTTAACGTTAGGTCCACGTATTATGAACTTTACGTGCTCGAAGCGGCCATCACGATCACTAATAAAAACATACGGCTGCTGGAGTCTTTCAGGAGACTGGCCAATGTACGGCTTGAGGCAGGAACCGGTAGTGCAGTTGACCTGCTGCGGGTTGAGATGGATCTGGCCGAACTCGATAATGAACTTAAATACCTTGAAGATACCCGCGAACCTATCCTCGCAGAATTGATAGAATTGATGAACGTGGATTACGATCTAACGATCGAAACACCCGACACCCTGGTAACTATCGAATTTCAGGAGAACAAGAGCGTCTTGCTGGATTCAATCCTGATGCAGAATCCTAGCTTAAGAAAGCTTGACTATGACATCGATGCACTGAACAGCGAGATTGATGTAGCACGAAAAATGGGTCTTCCTTCATTTAACATCGGACTTGCTTACACTAATGTGGCTAAACGAACAGGTGTTGAAGATTTCGCCGGCAACGGCAAAGATTCGTTCATATTTCCACAAATAGGAGTACGGATCCCCCTTTATCGCAAGAAATATAAGGCAATGGTAAACGAGAAGGAATATCTAAAAATGTCGGTTGTTCAGCAGAAAGAAAACAGGGTTAACCGGTTGAACACCGAACTTGAAAAAGGATGGCGTGATTACCTGGATGCCCGCCGAAGAGTAGCGCTATACGCATATCTAATCCGGTTGGCCGATCAATCCCTTAATATTTTACTTGCCGAGTTTACCTCGGCCGGTAAAGACTTTGAGGAAGTACTCCGCATGGACCGTCAACTGCTTATGTATGAACTCGAGCTGGAAAAAGCGCGTGCCGATCAGAATACAGCGGTAGCTTATATCACCTATTTAACTGGGAAAAATTAAAATACGAAATACGAAATACAAAAACTGAGATACGAAAATCTAGAATATGGAGATCGAACAAAAAATATATGATCTGAAAAAAAGCTTTAAGCTTTGAGCTTTGAGTTTTAGAATAATAGAACTTAATAATTAAATACATTTATAATGGAAACTTTAATAAATAAACTTAAAAGCTGGATTACCAAACACCTCTGGTGGTCCCTCGTAATCATCTTCATCATCGGGATCGTTGCAGGTAACCTGATCTTTGGCGGTGAGAGTTACCCGAGTATAAACGAAACAGAATTAACAGCAGAAGATCATGACCATGTTCAGGGAACGATATGGACGTGTGCTATGCACCCTCAAATCAGAAAAGATGAACCGGGTAATTGCCCTATTTGCGGGATGGAACTGGTTCCTGTGGAATCAGAAGATGATAGCGATGAGGAAGGTGAATATACTATAAAACTCTCTAACGCTGCAATGAAAATTGCAGAAGTTTCAACAACGGTGATAGAAAGAAAAGCTCCTTATAAAGAAGTTTATCTCCCTGGAAAAGTGATGCCGGATGAGCGTAGAATTTCAGAGCTAACCGCACGGTTCCCCGGAAGGATTGAAAAGCTTTATGTGAACTTTACCGGACAAAAAGTTCGAAAAGGGCAGGTATTGGCAAAAATATATTCTCCCGAAATAGTTACTGCCCAGCGGGAATTGTTTGAGGCTATGAAATTTCAGGAAAGCAACCCCAATTATTACCGCGCAGCACGCAATAAACTTAAACTATGGGACCTGACCGAAGAACAAATTGATGAAATAACAAATTCCGGTGAAGTACGGTTCTATTTTGATGTACTTTCACCCTTAACAGGCACAGTTACTATGCGAATGGTTTCGCTGGGTGATTATGTAAAAGAAGGGACTTCACTCTTTAAAATTATTGACCTGAGCCATGTATGGGTAATGTTTGATGCGTATGAAAGCGATATCCCATGGATAAAACTTGGGGACAAAATTAAATTCAAAATCAAATCCGTTCCCGATGTGGTATTTGAAAGTACGGTTACATTCATTGATCCCGTATTAAACCCCAAAACCAGGGTTGCAGGTGTACGCACTGAATTAAATAACCATAAGGATTTGTTAAAACCACAAATGCTGGCATCCGGTCTTTTAAAAACGATGTTGCCAGGTGGCAAGGATCAGTTAATCATACCTAAGTCTGCTGTATTATGGACTGGTAAGAAAGCGGTTGTGTATGTACGGACGAATAGTCATCAAAATATGTTCAGATTTACTGAAATTACTCTCGGAGCTGATGCAGGCGACTATTACGTGGTTTTGGAAGGACTGAAAGAAGGTGAACTTGTTGCCTCGAACGGTGTATTCAAAATTGATGCAGCGGCACAACTCAAAGGGGAAAGAAGTATGATGAACCCTGAAGGAGGAAAGCAATCACTCGGAGGTCATGCCGGAATGGATATGGGAGGAGATACAAGCATGGACACGGAATTGAAGGGTGAAAAGGAGGATCACTCTGAACATGACAACATGGAGAATGAGGGTGCAATGAATGTGGAAACCGATCCTGAATTTAAAAAACAACTAACGGAGGTTTTCAACAAATACATTGTGCTCAAAGACGCCTTCGTATCCTCTGATGCCGTTGTGGCCACCAAAGCCGGCCAGGAGGTGACGAAGGTCGTCGAGGAGGTAAACATGAGTTTATTGAAAGGTGATGCACATATGAATTGGATGGACTATCTTAATTCCATAAATACATCGCTGGAAGCCATCACAACCACCGACGATCTTGCAAAACAACGGCTTGCCTTTGCAGATCTGGGGGATGCCTTGTATGCAAGCATCAAATATTTTCAGGTCGATGGACTGGGCGCGTATTACCAGTTCTGCCCCATGGCCCTCGATGGTCAGGGTGCATTTTGGCTGAGTACCTCTGAAGAAATCAGAAATCCATTCTATGGCGATGCTATGCTCACCTGTGGAGAAACAAAAGAAATAATCAATTAAGTAATAAAACAACTATTCATTCTAAACAAAAGAAAAAGTAAAATGAAAAAGCAATTTTTAACTATCGCACTTACCATGACATTCGGAATATTTTCAATGTCGTTAATGGCACAGGAACATGATCACTCAAAAATGAGCATGGACCACGAAATGCTAAAAGCACCATCTCACAAAGTAGATGTCAATTTCCAAAAACAACTGAATACTGTATTCCAGTCAAGTTTGAAACTAAACGAGTCATTTATGACAGAAGACATCGCCACAGTAAAAAAGGCAGCGATGGATGTAAGAGACCAAATCGGAAAAGTGGATATGATGCTTTTAAAAGGGCAGGCACATATGGATTGGATGAATTATTTAAAAACAATGAATGGCGGGTTGGATCAGATAATTGAAGCGGCTTCAATCAATCATCAACGCACTGCATTTTCTCAATACAATAAGGGATTATACCAGAGTATTAAGGTATTTAAAATAGGTGAAACGGCCTACTATCAGTATTGCCCAATGGCAAATAACAATAAAGGCGCTTTCTGGCTCAGCGATAGTGAGCAGATCAAAAATCCTTATATGGGAGCCAAAATGCCAAAATGTGGGTCTGTAAAAGAAACATTGAAATAATAATTCAGGAAATCAATGAAAGTGGGCAGGACTTTCGTCCTCTCACTTTTTTTAATAGTATTCAACCCGTTTTTGCATATCATAAATAAAAAAAACCTTAACTACCAGGCCAGGAAAATTCACCGCTATCCTGGAATATTTATCGGAATCCAGTTTCTGATTTGAACGCTTAGTGGACTGTATTTCAGTTGGAATGATATTGACGAGATCCATGGAGACCATTTACATGATACAAAACTCCGGCTTCTCCTGGTAAATCTCAAGCTGATAAGTCCGCAAATACCGATTGATAACCTGAGAGAATCCAACCCAATTGATTCAATACTCGTAATTTCTCTGAAAGAAATTCCTGACAACCACTATTGCCTGATCAGGTAAACGATACCTGGCAAAGGTCCTGTTAAAATCGGGACAAAACTGGCTTCAGCAGAAAGTGGCATAATCAGAGGGCCTGTTTCAGAATATGAAGCCGTAGAGATCGCCAACAGGCTTTGGAAAGCCACTCCTAAAATTAAACAGGTTTCGTACATCAATCATGTGGATAACCACCACGAATATTGCGAATTACCCCTGCCCGTATGGGCGGTTTCTTATGATCATCCTGATAATGCTACCATATGTGTGTCCGCCGAATCCCGATCGTTTGAAGCCATACGGCACCGCAGGTGGCGCATTTTCGATTTTTTATAGATACTGCATATCACGGACTACAACAGCAGGGATGATTTTGGAAACATGCTGCTGAAAGGTTTTTCGGTTCCGTGACTTGTAACGGCCTCGTCCGGATTTTTTTCAGGCTTGTACTGAAAAAATATAGTATCTTGTTGCTGTTATTGATTTATTTCCAATGATATAAATGCACGACTTAACTAAATGATCGAAGCCAGCACCTAATAAAATACTAAACTGCATTCCACCTGCACTGCTGCCTGCTTGCCGGCAAGGCAGGGACGGGCAGGAAAACGCACTTTAGCCAGAACGTTATAAGCCATGTCTGTACCATTAATTATTAGAATTTATGTAAATTGAATTGAAACAAAGCCGCGACCCGGATAATTGGAAAAATACTTACTGATACCAGTAAAAGTGGCATTGCTTTTCTGCCTAAATAGGCTTTTTGGACATTTTCCGTAGTAACTCCAATGTTCATTTTTGACCAATTACTCCCGATTAATCTAATCGTAAGAAAGCATTTTTTTTCTAAGTGGAATTTGGGGAGGTCCTCTTGTATTTCTTTTTCCGCTCAGTTAAAAAGCATTCGGATTTTTACTTTTTTATATCTCTTCCCCTTCCATAAGGAAATTCAAATGACGATTTAAAAACTGAAAATAATCATGTCTGATACCTGCCGGAGATCATAAATGATAAAATTGAAAAATATGGTACCTTTGCATTAGATTTTGGAAATTGTGAAGTTTAACGTATTACGTAAAATATCCGGAATATTGGTTGCTGTACTTCTTACTGCATTTTCGGGTGTATTCATATGCGATAATTTATGTGATTTTGATATAGCGCATGCAGGACATCATCATTCCCCCGACCATCAGTTTGCAGGCAATAAACCCGCCAGCCACTCTCATCATGATAATGTAGTCAATAAACACGAACACGGAAATGGGGATGACAACCACGGGCAGGATATCCCGGATGATTGCTGCGACGATGAAACACACCCTTTGTTTAACACACTCATTAAGAAAAAAACCGAGTCCTTTGATCTTGAAGTAAAACTTACAGGCATCCATTGGGACTTTGTTCATGACTTTATACAGTTAATCAGTCACAATGGCGACCAGGCATTCTCGTTTGCGGGTGCAAGCTTTGCTCATGTGCCACCGCCATTGCAAGGCCGCTATATGCGGGTACAACTCTGTTCATTCCTGAACTAGCCCGGGGGAAAATAATTGCTGTTATTCTTATGTAGTTTTAAGATTCACTGAAAATAGTAGATCATGAAGTACAGGTCGTACTGAACGTATCCACGTCGTATGGCAATATGGATTAAAGAATTAGGAACAGATTATTAACGTTGACAAAAATGAAATCTACAAACCTTCATATAAAAAACATGGTATGTCCAAGATGCATTCTCGTTGTAACCAATGAGTTAACTGAAATGGGTGCTGAGGTTACACAAGCCGAACTGGGGCGTGTATCCGTAAACCTGCCTGACCAATTGACCAATGATGAAATTGATGCAAAACTGAGAGAATTCGGTTTTGAATTACTTACCGATAAAGAATTTCAGGTGGTAGAGCAGATAAAAATTGAAGCATTAAAATATCTCGAATTGCTGGAAAAAAATGAGGTTGCATACAACCTGTCTGAATACCTCATTCGTGAAATAGGGAAAAATTATTCATATCTCAGCAAGCTATACTCAAAACATGAAAACACGACCATTGAAAATTATTACATCAGCCGGAAAGTAAAAAGAGTAAAAGAATTGTTGAGTTATAATGAACTTACGCTTAGTGAAATTGCGATTCAGTTGAGCTACAGTAGTGTCCACTACCTTTCAAGTCAGTTTAAACGTGTAACAGGCCAATCTGTGTCCGATTATAAAAAGCAGTTACAACTAATCTTAAAAACAGGGGTAACATAATATCTTACAATTAATCCAAAATTTTAAAATAATAGGAATGTTGTTTACGACTTGCATTTGCCATACCGAAAATGAGATCAATGAACTGTCACAACAGGACAGGTTGCTTTTCCGGGAATGGAAGAAGCACTCTTTTCAACGAAAGCTTACAACGATTCACTTGCAAGTCATTTCAATGATACGGGTTTCTCCCAGGATTCCATGTGTTACTTTTATGACGAGCAGTACCACCTGCATAATTCGCTTTTTTACATGTACCATAACAATTACAGCCATGGCAAATGATGGGACGATCATCAATGCTGCGGTATGATGGGAAACAGGTCCATAGGTGGACAAACCAATTATTTGGGAAAAATGATGCAATTCCATGATCAGAATATGATGGACCGCTCAATGGACGATCATTATGTGATGGATTCACTGCACACGGTTCATGAGAAATACCACCCGGGTGAATGACGGTTGATTGAATATGTCATTAAAATGCTAACCCGGTATCGGGCTTTAAACAAAAACCATGGTTTGAAACAAAATCATGGTTTTTTCTTTCCGAAAGTTAATAAAAATAGCTCATTGGGATTATGGGGAATAGCTATATACGACTCATCTCCCATTTCAAGCTAACTATCCTTTGATCTTTAACCATTCCCAAAATCTCATACATCAAACACAGAATATTGCATATGGTGCACACATAATACAGGCAACTTTGATGAGAATTTAATAATCTAAAGTAAATTTCCATAAAATGGAGCATCAACATCATATGGAAAACGGTCATGTTCAGGAACACGAACATGACAAGAAACACCACAATCACCAGCATCATTCTCATGGTGACAACAACCAGGGGGAAAGTGGGGATAATCACACTCACGGCCATGCAGGACATGATCATCACCGCATGATGATTGAGGATTTTAAAAGGCGTTTTTGGATTTCCCTTTTCTTTACCCTACCGGTGCTTGTACTCTCCCCGATGATCCAGGGGTTTTTCGGATTTGAATGGATTTTCAATGAAAATACCTACGTCCTGTTCGTCTTATCATCGGTCATCTATTTCTATGGCGGATGGCCGTTTCTGAAAGGCATGAAGGACGAAATAACGGGTGGAAACCCCGGAATGATGACGCTTATCGGGGTAGCGATCAGTACCGCTTATATCTACAGCAGCGCCGTGGCATTTGGCCTTGAAGGGAAAATGTTCTTCTGGGAAATCGGTACACTGATTGTGATCATGCTACTTGGCCATTGGATTGAAATGAAATCCGTATTGGGCGCATCCAGAGCCCTGGAACTGCTCGTCAATATGATGCCTTCTGAAGCTCATCGTATCATCAACGGCTCAGTGGAAGATATTCGGATTGAAGACCTGAATGAGGACGACTTCATTCTGGTTAAACCCGGAGAAAAAGTACCCGCTGATGGCGTAGTTGTAAAAGGAGAGAGCTACCTGGATGAATCGATGCTTACCGGTGAATCGCGTCCGGCAAAAAAAGAGGTAAACGACCATGTGATCGGTGGCTCGATCAATGGCAATGGTTCACTGGAAGTAAAGGTGGCCCATACCGGTAAAGACAGTTACCTGAACAAAGTCATCACAATGGTTCGGGAGGCGCAGAAAACCAAATCGAAAACCCAAAGCCTGGCTGATAAAGCGGCAAAATGGCTAACCTACGTCGCCCTCACCGTAGGATTTACTACGCTTGCGGTATGGTTAATTCTGGGGTTTGATTTTGTGTTTGCCCTCGAACGAATGGTCACCGTAATGGTTATATCCTGTCCGCATGCACTGGGTCTTGCTATTCCATTGGTGGTTTCCATTTCCACCTCTATATCGGCCCAAAACGGTCTTCTTATACGAAACCGTACCGCATTCGAAAATTCACGCAAGATCACTGCTATTTTGTTTGATAAAACCGGCACGCTTACCGAAGGTAATTTCGGTGTCAGCCGCATGGGATCTTTTACAGATACGATTTCAGACAAGGATATTCTGAAACTTGCCGCTGCTTTAGAGCAAAACTCCGAACATCCGATAGCAGTGGGGATTGTAAATAAGGCAAAAGTAGAGGCGCTATCCCTGCCTGAAATCGAAGAATTCAATGCCATTACCGGAAAAGGGGTAGAAGCAAAAGTAGATGGTACAAGCGTAAAAGTGGTTAGTCCCGGTTATCTGAAGGAAGAAGGTTTTGAAATACCTGCAGACAGCTTTTCCAGCGACGCAGAAACCGTCGTATTTGTCTTGGTTGATGACAAACTCGCAGGTTTTATTGCCCTTGCCGATAAAATACGTGAAGAATCTTACGATGCCGTAAAAACATTTCAGAAAAACGGAATAAAAGTACTGATGGCTACCGGCGACAATGAAAAAACCGGAAAAGCCGTAAGCGAGGCCCTCGGATTGGATGGTTATTACGCTGAAGTTTTACCCCACCAGAAGGTGGAGATTGTTAAAAAACTGCAGGATGAAGGTGAGTTTGCAGCGATGACCGGGGATGGCGTGAATGACGCCCCTGCCCTTGCCCAGGCTGATATTGGCATTGCTGTGGGATCCGGAACGGATATAGCCGCTGAAACGGCTGATATTATCCTGGTCAACAGCAACCCGAAGGATATTTCAAAGCTTATCCTGTTCGGAAAAGCCACCTACCGGAAAATGATCCAGAATTTGATCTGGGCAACCGCTTACAACGCCGTGGCAATTCCTCTGGCTGCTGGTGTTCTGTATGCACAGGGAATTGTAATGGGTCCGGCTGTTGGTGCGGTATTTATGAGCCTGAGCACCGTCATCGTAGCCATCAACGCCCAACTTCTCCGAAAGTCGATCAAATAAAAACAGAAGCAAGTGATGGCATGACTTCGGGAATTCTCATAGCTAACCCCCTGCATCCTTTTTTTCATGATTCAAATTTCCTGAAATACCAGGGTACGGTATACCCGTATTGTCTTTAGAAAGTTAATTGCTAGTATAAAACGCACCCGCTATATCTAAAGAAAAATGAAATGTCAGGGTACAGCGTACCCGTAATATTTGTAGAATACAATACAACAGGTAATTCAAGGTGCGGAGCACCGTGATATCATTTTCACTCATTCACATCATCAAAAAATTTAAATAAGTATTCATCTTTATAGACGATTTGGAATTCATGAAGCATATCAATAAAAATATCACGGTGCTCCGCACCTCACACTTGATGATAATAAATGGCTATAAAGATAATCGGTGCTCCGCACCTTAAATTTTATTGCGAGCTTTCGCATGTAAAACAGGGAAGGCGTTCCTGAAATATTTATTGAAAGCAATGCTTTGGCTATTTCCCAGGCTGCGGGTGTACTTTACGCACAGGGAATTGTAATGGGTCCGGCTGTTGGTGCGGTATTTATGAGCCTGAGCACCGTCATC
>JADFHN010000064.1 GCA_022567155.1 Bacteroidota bacterium | reverse complement strand
CTTGCCTAACGTGCTCTTTACCTGCAGCTTTCCTCTCAGCTTCTCGATCAGCTTGCGGGTAAGAGCCAGTCCGGGACCGATCACCTTGTCTCCCCCATTGCTTCCGGAAATGATGGAGTAAGGGGCAAACAGACGTTTTTTCATCCGTTCGTCCATGCCCTGGCCCTGGTCATCCACAGAAATTTTGATGGTATGCTCCGTTTCCGTCACCAGGATGGTTATTTTTTTTTCGGGAGGCGAATATTTAATGGCGTTTGATAGCAAATTAGAAAATATAAGCCTGAAGTAGCCTGGATCGGTGTGCAGCTCCCTGGTCCGGGCGTAGTCAGCTTCCAGTGTCACCGAAATCTTTTTATTTTTTGCCAGTGTGCCTTGGGTTTTTATAATCTCCTCAAGCAAAGGAATAAAATCAACTTTGCCTGATTTCAGTTCATCTACTTCCGATTCAATTTTATGCACATCAAGGATGCCATCGATCGTCAGACGGGCTCTTTTTGCCGTTTTCTGCATCAGTTTCAGGTAATTGAGTTGGTCGGATGACAGCTTTTCCTTTTCCATCATTACCAGGTTTACAAGGCCTTCGATGTTATTCAGCGGGGCTTTCAGATCGTGGGCAGTCACCGAAATGATGGTGTTTTTTTCCTTGTTCAGGTCTTTCAGGCTCTCCGCGGTAAACAAAAGTTCTTCATTTTTATTCTCCACTTGCTCCTTTTGACTTTTCATCAGTTGTAGGCGCCTTTCCATGAATAATATAACCATACAAAAACGATCAGTGCCAGTATGCTTATAAATGCAACAACCGACATGACGGCGATAAGGATATTAATCTTATCTGCTGAAGCCGCTTCCTGCTGTAGCATGATCGTCGCGAGATCGCTTCCATTACTATTTGCCAACCCATTGATAAATCCGGAAAACTGTATCATAGGCAGATTGCATAATCGCGCAATAAAGAACATAAAAATATTACTTTTTCATGATTATAAAAACATATTTATTTGCTAATATAAAATGAAATGAATCTGGTCAAGTTTATATCTTTGCACCTTCATTAAACAAGAATCCGGATGACTGACTTTATTTGGGAATTGCAATGGCGGGGCATGATTCACAACATGACGCCGGGAACAGAAGAACAGCTTCATAAGGAAATAACATCTGCCTATATTGGTTTCGACCCGACAGCACCTTCTTTGCATATCGGTAACCTGGCTGCCATCATGCTTCTCAAGCATTTTCAACTGGCCGGTCACAAACCCTTTGCACTGGTTGGCGGCGCCACAGGAATGGTGGGTGATCCGTCAGGCAAGTCCGAAGAACGAAACCTGCTCGATGAAGAAACAATGCGCATAAACCAGGCCGGTGTCAGGAAGCAACTCGAAAAATTTCTCGATTTTGACTGTGGTGACAATTCAGCTGTAATGGTAAATAATTATGACTGGTTTAAAAATATGGGTTACCTGGAGTTCCTGCGCGATGCCGGCAAACACATCACGGTCAATTATATGATGGCCAAAGACGCTGTAAAAGCACGGCTTGAAACGGGGCTGTCATATACCGAATTTTCTTACCAGATGCTTCAGGGATATGATTTTTACTATCTCTATACGCAACATGGCGTAAAACTACAGATGGGTGGTTCGGATCAATGGGGAAATATTACTACCGGCACCGAGTTTATCAGGCGCAAAGCCGGAGGCGAAGCGTACGCGCTTACTGCACCACTCATAACCCGGGCAGATGGCGCCAAATTTGGAAAAACTGAAAGCGGAAACGTATGGCTTGATCCGAAAATAACCTCTCCGTATCATTTTTTCCAGTTCTGGCTCAATGTAGCCGACGAAGACGCCAAAACATTTATCCGTGTATTTACCCTGCTTGACCGGGAAGAAATCAACCACCTGATCAGGCAACATGACGAATCCCCTCATCAGAGAATTTTGCAAAAAACGCTTGCAGAGGAAATAACCGTACGGGTGCATTCCCGTCAGGAATATGATCAAGCTGTTGCTGCTTCAAACATCCTTTTTGGTAAGTCAACTACTGAAGATCTTGGTAAAATAGACGAAGACACACTTCTGAGTGTATTTGAAGGGGTACCTCAGCAGTCCATTTCAAGAAATGATTTAACTAATGCATCTGATATTGCTGATTTACTGTCTGTTACGACTAACGGTTTGATATTTCAGTCGAAGGGAGAAGCACGCCGTATGATCAAAGGTGGAGGTGTGTCTGTAAACAAGATCAGGATAGCATCACCAGAGCAGCAACCTGATTTTACATTGCTTCAAAACAAATATCTGCTGGTTCAGAAGGGTAAAAAGCATTATTTTTTAATTAAAGTAGTAGCGTAATCAGTCCCAACACTCCGGTACGAACACAATGACGGTCCTACAGGATGTCGGCATATATGGGCGTCTGCACGCACTATACTAACTGATGCGTATGCTTGCAACAGTATAGCAAAAATTATATCAGTGGAGTAAAAATGGCGCAGTATATACGAATAAAACTCAACCAGGTTCGGTTATACGACCTAATTCTCCAGCAGAAAACGGATTACATCCGTAGTAGTCACAATCCCTACAAGGATTTCACCATCTACAACCGGTAAAGCATGGAATTCTTCATGGGCGAGGATTTCGGCGGCATCAGCTATAGTGTTTTCAGAGGTGACCGTTTTGGGATTGTGTTTCATCACTTGGTCGATGGTAAGCATTTCAAAAATAGCTTCATCCGCTTCATACTGGCTGGAGCCGAACTTATCTCCAAAGCTCATCCTTAGAATATCGGTCAGACTGAGAATACCCAGCAATTTATTACCCTCCACCACGGGCAGATGCCGTACTTTGTATTTATCAAATTTTGTCCGTGCATCATACAGATTATCGTCGAGGCTAAGCGTATGGATGTCCCGGGTCATTATGTCTGAAACCTTAACTTTGTTTTTCATCTTATACGGCTTTGATGGTCTAATCAAATGTATAGTTTAACTCACATTTTATTCATGATAATCGTCACATTTTATGATGCTTTTTATCAAATCTTAAATCAATTTAAATTATTTACAGATTCTTTTATTTTCCTGCGCCGGATTGGCTGATATTACAAAAGCCGTCCTGACTGACGGCTTTTGTACAGGGGAATTTGTAATATATTTGCTTCCTTACTTAAACCGGAAACCTGCCGACAGTTGCAATACTCCGCTTTTAAGTTTCTCGGCAGTGAGATCAGACGCACTCAGATCTGAAACCCCAAGGTTATAGCGAACTTCAACCATCAGCTTGCTTAATTCAACTCCAAGTCCAAGCACCACTGAGGTTCCGCCGGATTTAAACTGATCTTTTATTGTTGTGAGCGTACCGGGATCAAATTCGTAACCTTCTTTGCCGTCGATCAGCGAATTGGTCAGAATTCCATATTGAACCCCGCCATGAAGGTTTATTTTGGAAGGCACAATGTAAAACTTAACCACCAGCGGAATATTGATATAGGAGTTTTCAAGGTCCAGCAAATTGCCCGGGTTATTTACATCCTCAAATCTCACACCCTCAACGGAATAAAGAACATCTCCCTGAATGGCTACCACGACAAACTTCACTCCAAGAAAAATGCCGGCATGCCAGCCCGTGTATTTCTCAATACTTTGCACATTGGTGAAATCTTCGAAGCTTTTAATATTAGAAAAATTCAAACCGCCCTTCACGCCAAAACGAAATAACTGGGCATTCGAATCAGTGGCTATTAACAGGCATGCACAAACAATTGCCAAAGTAAAAAATTTTTTCATAATCATTTTATTTTTGTTGGTAAAAGATTCATTTTCTTTTCTATTAAATATCCAAATTAGTAAAAATATAACCTAATCAAGACCCAATTCCGGATTTTTACCTTTGATTCCTTTGAAATAGTTCAATATAAATTCCATGTCTGCTTCGAAATCATTGCTTGTATCAAACGGTTCAGAAATACAGATTTTCTTATTGGCATAATCAAAACCAACCATTACGATGGGCACTCTGGCTTTTTTTGCAATATAATAAAACCCTGTACGCATGGATTTTACTTTTTCCCGCGTACCCTCCGGAGCAAGCACCAGCACAAACTGATCATGTTTATTAAATATTCCGGCTACAGCATCCACCATATTGGTTTGTTTTGACCGTTCAACCGGATACCCACCCATGGCACGAAAAAACCAGCCGTAAGGAAACCTGAATAACTCTTTTTTGCCAAGAAACCGGGCTCTGTATATCCCCGTTACACTTCTGAAAATCACGCCCAAAATAAAATCCTGGTAGCTGGTATGGGGTGCAACGATAATGATGAATTTATCAATATCTGATGGAAAAGCCCCGCGCAGTTCCCACTTCATTAGTTTGTAATAAACAAATTTTGACAGACGACTGAACATAAACGGTTTATTCATGTTAGAAAAGGCGGGAAATCAATGCATCATCTGCAACAAAAGGCAGGGTGATCTCCAGACCGGGTGATTTTCCCATCTCCCGCTTAGCAGTTTCATGAGCGCCGGCATTTCTTGCCCAGCATCTTCTTGCTATTCCGTTGTTCACATCGAAAAATAACATCTGTTCCAACCGTTTCTCTGCTTCTGCCGAGCCGTCAAGCACCAGTCCGAAACCACCGTTGATCACTTCTCCCCATCCGACGCCTCCACCGTTATGGATCGACACCCACGTAGCGCCCCTGAAACTATCGCCAATAACATTGTGGATAGCCATATCGGCCGTAAACGAAGATCCATCGTATATATCGGATGTTTCCCTGAAGGGGGAATCGGTTCCTGAAACATCGTGATGGTCCCGGCCCAGTATCACCGGTCCAATTTCTCCTGCAGTCACCGCTTTATTAAAGGCTTTTGCAATCCGGATACGCCCTTCTGCATCGGCATACAGAATCCTGGCCTGCGAACCCACCACCAGCTTGTTTTCCCGGGCAGCTTTGATCCATTGAATGTTGTCATCCAATTGAAGCCGGATGCTCTCAGGAGCGTTTTTCATCATCGTTTCCAGTTCGGCGGCAGCAAGGTTATCAGTAAACTCAAGGTCTGATTCCTTACCGCTTGCACATACCCAGCGGAATGGTCCGAACCCATAATCAAAGCACATGGGCCCCATGATGTCCTGCACGTAGGAAGGGTATCTGAATGTAACGCCATCGGCAGACATTATATCTGCACCTGCCCGTGAAGCTTCAAGTAAAAAAGCATTTCCGTAGTCAAAGAAATACGTACCTTTTTCTGTGTGTTTATTGATATTGTCGGTCTGGCGAATAAGCGATTCACGCACGGCGCTTTTGAATCCCTCCGGATCATCCGTCATCATCAGGTTAGCCTCTTCATACGAAAAATCGACCGGATAGTATCCACCCGACCAGGGATTGTGAAGTGAAGTCTGATCGGAGCCCATATCCACATAAATTCCTTCTTCATCCAGCTCCTGCCACAAGTCCACGATATTGCCCACATAAGCGATGGATACCACTTCTCTTTTTTCCTTTGCATTGTACACCCGATCAATCACGCGGTCAAGTTCATCATATATCTCATCTACCCACCCCTGGCTGTGTCGTTTATAGGCTGCCTTGGGGTTTATTTCAGCAATCACTGTAATAAAACCTGAAATATTGCCTGCCTTTGGCTGAGCGCCGCTCATACCACCAAGCCCTGAGCTTACGAACAGTTTTCCATCCAATTTTTCGCCGGGTTTTAATATTTTTCTTCGTGCATTAAGCAGGGTGATGGTGGTACCGTGCACAATTCCCTGCGGACCGATATACATGTATGATCCGGCAGTCATCTGACCATATTGGGTAACGCCAAGCGCGTTATACCGCTCCAGGTCATCCTGCGAAGAGTAATTAGGAACCATCATCCCGTTGGTTATAACTACTCGCGGCGCCTCTCTGTGAGATGGAAAAAGCCCCATCGGATGTCCCGAATACATGTGCAACGTCTGTTCATCCGTCATGGTAGCCAGATACTTCATTGTGAGCAGGTACTGCGCCCAGTTTTGAAAGACAGCGCCATTGCCGCCGTAGGTGATCAGTTCGTGGGGATGCTGGGCTACGTCCGGATTCAGGTTATTTTGGATCATAAGCATGATCGCAGCAGCCTGCAGAGAGCGGTGCGGATATTCATCCACAGGCCGGGCGTACATATCGTAGTCAGGCCTGAACCGGTACATGTAGATTCTCCCGAAATCTTCAAGCTCTCTGGTAAATTCCGGAGCCAGAACACTGTGATGCCGGGGATGAAAATAACGCAATGCATTCTTAATAGCCAGTTTCTTTTCATCGGTGTTAAGTATGTCTTTTCGCCTGGGTGCGTGATTTTCGGAAGCGTCATGTGGTTTTGGATCCGGAAGCTCCCCAGGAATACCCTTTAGTATTTCTTCCTGAAATGAAAGTTGTGTTTGTGTGTACATTGTCACTATTAAATATAAAACTACTGATGCCAGTCAAGTCAGATAATGCTTGTGTAAACAATCTTAGCAGCAAATTATCCTGTCTGATTCACACGGCTAAATTACTGATTATTTCCTGCGATAACACAGCAATTTTCCGGTGTTTTTTTCATATGAATGTGGCTTCAACGTCGCTATAAATAAAATAACCCAGGCATCCCGCCTTGGCGGGATCGCCTGCACTTCGTGCAAAAAGTTCTAATGAACTTTTTGGGTAATAAATCATTTTCATCCTTCGGGATATTAATTTGAAAATTCTTTCTCAACGATTTTTTTCCCGGCTTTATACCCTATAGTGAATATTTTTTCAGCCTTGCTTAACTCAAACCCTCCAAACTTTTTTAATTCAGGGGGTTCAATTATGATATTGCAAAGCGGTTTTGAGATTATTACATTTCCATTTATAGCCATTAGCATGGTTCGTTCAATCAGCGTTTTAAAACCTCCCCGCTGGTAATTGTCATCAATAGGGTTGCAGTGTGAACCAATAATAAAATCAGTACGGGATGTCAGCGGCTGAACAGGAAGGTTGTTCAATACACCACCATCGATATATAGGTTTCCGTTGAATTGTACCGGATTAAATACCACGGGAATGCAACTAGAGCATAAAATCGGCGTAATCAACTCCCCCGATTCAAAATATTCCGTAACTCCCTTTTTTAAGTTGGTAGCTGCAATGATCAATGGAATTTTAAGGGATGAAAAGTTGTTTTCCGGAAGAAATTCGGCGAGGAGGTCTCCAATTTTATCCATATTCAGCATCCCCTGCAATGACCACGATGGCTTCAATAGCTTAAAAAAGCGGGTTGAGATGATCTTCTCTAAAATAAATTCAGGGCGATAGCCGTGGCTGTATAATGCGCCGATCATGGCACCTACGCTTGTGCCTGAAATAATGCTTACCTTGATATTTTTTTCTTCAAGCGCCTTAAGTACACCAAGGTGTGCTATACCCCGGATTCCTCCACCCGATAACGCCAGCCCGGTTTTCATATATACGAATGAGTCAGTTCAGATAATATCCTGTAGCTTAAACACCTTGTCAAGCCGTACGCCTTTTTCAGTATGTTTCACCGTGCAGCATTCATTTACGGGATCGTGTTCCAGAAAAAGGATATACCCGTTATCAGCCGCTTCATCAAGAAACACTTTCTTTTCAGCCATTGTCATCAACGGGCGTATATCGTAGCCCATCACATACGGTAGTGGTATATGGCCGGCTGATGGAAGCAGGTCGGCAGTAAATACAATTATCTGGCCTTTGTACCGGATCATGGGAAGCATCTGTTTGTCCGTATGACCGTCCGTAAAGATCACTTCAATATTTTCAAAACCGGTTTTTCCGCTAAGTGGAATAAACTCCAGGTGGCCGCTTTCCTGTATAGGTATAATATTCTCCTGAAGAAAAGAGGCTTTTTCCCTTGGATTAGGGTCGGTGGCCCACTTCCAGTGGTCCTCATTACTCCAGTAAGTGGCATTCCCGAAAGTAAGCACATGGTTTTTCTCTTCACTATAACTTATACTGCCTCCGCAATGATCGAAGTGCAAATGGGTGAGAAACATGTCGGTAACGTCCTCCGGCGAAAAGCCCGCTGAATGGAGCGATTTCTCCAGGCTGTCATCCCCATGCAGGTAGTAAAAGCTAAAAAACTTCTCGCTTTGCTTGTTTCCAAGGCCGTTATCAATCAGGATCAGGCGGTCGCCATCTTCTACAAGGAGGCAACGCATCGCCCACGTACACAGATTATTTTCATCAGCAGGATTTGTTCGTTGCCATAAAGATTTGGGAACAACCCCAAACATAGCGCCTCCGTCGAGCTTGAAAAATCCGGTATTAATTGTATGAAGGTTCATACCAATGAATTTAATGTGAAAAACCTCAGAACGGATTCGCAAGAGGCCTCTGTTTTTTTAAAAATATCACTTTGTTACTTTTCTTTCTCAGCGCCCATTTGAAAGAACTTTTCCATTCGCTTTTCAATGCGTTTGTCCGGATTCATTTTTTCGAGTTCCCTGATAGTCTTCAAAATCACCTTTTTTAGTTCATTAGCCATTGCAGGTACATTGGTATGTGCTCCACCAAGTGGTTCGGGAATAATTTCGTCGATAATACCAAAAGATTTCATGTCTGCGGCAGTCAGCTTCAATGCGTGGGCGGCCTGCTCTTTAAACTCCCAGCTACGCCATAAAATACTCGAGCACGATTCAGGAGAGATCACTGAATACCACGTATTTTCGAGCATAAAGACCTTATCACCTATGGCAATACCCAACGCGCCACCTGAAGCCCCTTCGCCAATGATGATGCAGATCACCGGAACTTTCAGCATAAACATTTCCTTTAGATTCCGTGCGATTGCTTCGCCCTGACCACGTTCTTCCGCCTCGATGCCTGGAAATGCCCCGGGTGTATCAATCAGGGTAACTATAGGTTTCCCGAATTTTTCTGCCAGTTTCATCAGCCTTAGTGCTTTTCGGTAACCTTCGGGGTTAGCCATCCCGAAATTACGCATCTGACGCTGTTTGGTATTTCTTCCTTTTTGCTGACCAATCAGCATGATAGTTTTCCCATCCACTTTACCAAACCCGCCAATCATGGCCTTGTCATCTTTTACCAACCGGTCACCATGCAATTCAATAAAATCTTGAGTGATATGGTAAATATAATCCAGCGTATAAGGCCTGTCGGGGTGTCTTGCAAGTTGTACCCGCTGCCATCTCGTTAAGTTTTTAAAAGTGTCTGTTTTGAGTGAAATTATTTTTTTCTCCAGTGCTTCAATCGCACTTTTTACGTCAGTGTCTGTTTCGCTGGCGATTTTTTTCATATCTGCCAGTTTTTCTTCAAGTTCCGCTATGGGCTTTTCGAAATCCAATAACATTTATGGTTGGTTTTATATCGGTAAAAATAGCAGAAATGGTTATAAAACTATTTCTTATCCCCTGATTTTGTTAAAACCTCCTTTTATTGATGATATGTAAGTTCAGGTGAAAACTACTGTTGAACAACTACACCGGATAAAACTGGCTCCCTGGTGTACACTCCAAACAAATCCCGGACAACAGTTAAGATTGTCAGGGAGCCAAAGAAATTATTCCATGTATCTTGATCTAACTCATTCAAAATTAATCAGAAGCCATTTTATTGGATCAGAAATGAACAACTTTGGCTTTTGCCTTACCTGCCAGGTACCATTTAATGATCCGCTGTACATCGGGGTTGTCTTTGAACGGCGTAACCGTATTTTTAAGCTGGTCTATACCGGTTACCTGAATGTCGTCCTGCACAAAGCCATAACCGATGTATTTTCCCTTTTCGACCAATACTACGGATGCTTCTTCTGTGGTTCTGCCATCCCCTATCACCGCAAAGCTGTCTTCATTATTTTTTATTTCATTTAAGGCCTTTAACAAACGCTTGTTATACCTGTTTGGAGTTTCCTGTCCGTTGCAAGCTCCTTTGCAGATGCCGGATGCGTATTCATAGCAGGGACCGTTTCCGTTCTGCAGGCCGTTAAGTCTTGCACACAGGCGGTGTTCTTTGGTCAGCGAACGAAGAAATGACCATCCGTCTGTGAAAGATTTGAAAATGACGGGCGGCGTCTCGGCAGGCTTACCTTTGCTTACCGCCAGCCGCATAAATCCATTTTGGTCTTCATACAAATGCAGAGCCCAGTTCATCGCAGGCCTTTTTTGGGAAGAATTGTATTTGGGCCACAAGCGTTTTATTTCATGCGATTCGAGCAGTAGGGCCACCAGTTCATTTCCGCATAATTCATACGAAATATTATTGATTTCAGATTTAAACAACCTGCTTTTTCCTGAAACTTCATTATCAAGAAAATGACCTGCCACACGGTCGCGAAGGTTATTGGCTTTACCTACATATATTACTTTCCCATTCTTGTCATGAAAATAATAAACACCCGGATCTTCAGGCAGATCTTCGAAATCTTCTTTTGGTAAATTGGGTGGCAATATAGCCTCTCTCGAATACCGTTTCAGGGCAGCTTCAATAGCATTGTTGATGTCATTTATTATCAAATGTTTTAGAAGAGCCGTGGTTGCCCTTGCGTCACCAAAAGCCCTGTGCCTGTTTTCAAGTGGTATATCAAACTTCTCGCAGAGATTAGCCAGCGAGTAAGAATGAAGTTTCGGAAAAATATTCCGTGTAAGCCGGACTGTACAAAGACGTTTTCGTATATATCGCCTGTCTATTTTCTTAAACTCATTGCGCAAGAAGGAATAATCAAAACCAACATTGTGTGCAACAAATACCCTGTCATGGGTTATGGATGCCACCTGATCGGCCACTTTTTCAAAAGGAGGTGCATCTTTAAGCATTTCAGTGGTGATACCCGTAAGGTGTGTGATAAATCCGGGCACCGGTACTCCCGGATTGACCAGTGTGGAATATTCATCAATCACCTTGTTGCCATCAAAAACATATACGGCCACTTCAATTACACGGCTTGTCCGGGCAACTCCTCCGGTTGTTTCCAGGTCAACGATCGCATATTCCATCCGTGAAAATTACATTTTTTTTTAATTATGCCGGCAGATGTAGCATCGTAAAATTTGCAAGGTTTACAATTCCCTTTTCAGAGGGAACGTAGTGACCGATGAATCTCAGGAATATTTCCCTCCTTTATATCGAGACTCTTCACTACGCACTGAGAATGGGTAAGGTAAGGGAACGCAGTGACCGCTTGCCCGCCGTGCTCCTACCCCATTAAGAGTCACTTGGCAGAGGACTCTGAGTTTTTTTGAACTGTAATCAGGTCAACCTCAGAGTCCCACCGTACAGCTGGGGATTGACAGGAGTCGGATCGGTGTCTTTAACTGCAAATTGGTCTGGATGTAACCTCCTTCACATGTTGCATATGCTGCGGCGGTTGAGAACTTCCACGCCAGGATAGTATGTCAGGTCGTAGGGCGACCCTACGACCAGAAAAAAGTTGCAGTCATGCCATGACTTGTGCCCAAAATAATTCAAAAATCAAAATTGTCCGGATCGGGGCCAAAACGGTAATTTTTGTCCAGCTTGTTTATCTGATCCATTTTCTCCTCCGACAATGAAAAATCAAAAATGGCAACATTTTCCTTAATCCGTGATTCGTTTACTGATTTAGGAATAGTGATAACCCCACGCTGTATATGCCACCGCAACAATACCTGGGCAGCAGTTTTATTATATTTTTCAGCTATCTCAGCAAATAATCTGATTTTTGTGAATTTGCCTTGCATAAGGGGGCCCCAGGCCTCCACACGGATATTCTTTTCAACACAATAATCAAAAAGGTCCTGCTGAATCAGGTACGGATGAAATTCAATCTGGTTCACCGCAGGGACCACTTCAGCTTCCTGCAAAAGCTTTTCCAGATGATGTGTGAGAAAATTACTTACACCAATCGCTCTGACCATTCCTTTCCGGTACAATAGTTCCAGCGCTTTCCATGTTTCTTTATATTTTCCGGCTACCGGCCAGTGAACAAGATATAAGTCCAGGTATTCCAGGCCAAGCAATTTCAGGCTATTACCAAATGCGCTGATGGTAATATCAAATCCCTGATCGCTGTTCCATACTTTGGAAGTAACAAATATTTCATCACGGGAGATGCCGCTGTTTTTGATTGCCGCTCCTACTCCACGTTCATTTTCATAAATCGCAGCGGTGTCAATGCTCCTGTATCCGGCCTCAAATGCGCAAGCTATTGCCCGTTCTACTTCGCCGCCCTCCCTGCTTTGCCAGACGCCCAGTCCCAGTTGTGGAACCGATACATTATTATTTAAGGTTACTTCAGGAAAAATTTGTTTTGTCATCAATGTATTTATTTGATTTACAGTTATTTATAATTTGTTTGGATGGTTCAAAGATTATTTAATAGTATTGGAATCCGGGTAAAATAAGAACTGCTAAAAAAAAGGACGTTTAAAGTTAAACTAAGATGGTTTTTATGATTCTTGTAAAACAACCCCCTTATTTTATCAATTGATGAAAATGAGACTTTTATCATTGATAATCAATCTTTTACCCACCCCTATCTCTCCCAAGAGGAGATTTAACCGGACACCAGTTATTAAAAAATAGGCGTTTGCAATATAATACGCCTCATCAGGAATTCTACATTTGCATTGTGAACATATACTTTTCATAAAATCAAGTCAGGTTGGAAATACTCCGGCGGTTTGATTACATTATGAAACGAACAAAAGGGTTTTGCTCATGGTGGACACGATGTGTCATTCAAATTGCAACTTCCTCTTTTCAATCTGCGATTCCAGTTTCTGCCCGACAGAATTATTACTGAACGAAACCTGGCCGAATCAGGCATCACGCTGAAGAACTTTATTCAGGATTCGTACCGTGATCAGGTAGGCTGGCCTTACTCCTTCCACACCGAGACTGCCTGAAGCAAGTGTACCTCCGGTTTCGAGCGGATTATCAGAAGCATAATAGGCATACCGCACTTTTACATCTGCATCTATGCTCTTACGTATGAGTGCTGCCGACTGAATGGCTTTCTGATAATGGGCGCCTTCCATCTCAAGCCCGACAGCATTCCATGATGATTTCTGGAAATACCGCAATATCTGCCTGTTCTGTAGCGAAGTTCCCAATACGGTAACCATGGGTCCTTGCACCACATCGAGTCCATACCCGGAAAACTCACTTGTGTCAAAATCATTGTTAAAAGGATAGTTATCGGCAGTGCCCTCAAAAACATGAGCGGTAGGTATCATAATATCGCCCTTTCTTCCTTCCAGAATACCCGCTTTGCCCATTACACTCACCGATTTAATATTCAGAGGTAACAGCTCACCTTTAAATTCAAAGGGTTTTAATAATTCGTCCATTGTCTCAAATGCCTGCTCTCCAAAAGCATAATCCATGACCACTAATACAGGACGTAATGATTTGATATAATTTAAATCCACCTGTATGGATTTTGAAATTGCCGAAAATGGGATTTTTTCCGTATCAATGATCTGCACAGTTAGATTTGTACCGCTCGTATCATCCAGTTGATCCAACCCGTGCCTTTCTGCAAACCGTAGTACTTTAGTCTGAAGATTACCAGTTTTATCCTTACTAAGAATCAGCGCCACTTCTTCTATTTTACTTTTCTTAATAGTCTTTTTCAAAGCCGGCAAGGCATAAATGCTGTTCATCACACTATGCGGATTAGCAGAAATGATATGTATCGGACGATCCATCAATCCCTTTTCATATAAGGCCTTCTTAATTTCCGAAGCCCACAATTCTCCGTATTTATGATGTCCGACACGCTGACGAAGAATAGATGAAAAAGTAATTTCCCTGTCGATCTTCCGGGTATATTCTTCAATGGCCAGTTTCCCCATCCAGTAAATGATATGAAACAGGCTGTGGAGTGTTTCCTTTTTCTTTGCAAACTTTTTTCCGGCTTCATGAACTTCCCGATAGGTTCTGCCCAGCAGGATGCTCAGGTATGTATTGGCCTGATCAAAATTAAATTTTTTTTTGTTCTCTTCCTTTTTTACAATTTCCTCCAGTCTTTTCCAGTCCCGTTTCAACCTACCTTCGTAATCGAGGCTGTTTTTTCTGATTTTTTCGGCTTCGTTGTAAACAAACGTCAGGTGAGTAAGAATGTCGTATATGTCGCTTCTCCCGCGTGTCATTTCAATAAGCATCTGCTCTTCATCTACACGATAACAATTCCGTACTCTTTTAGGCGGGATGATAGCTTTGAAATTGGACGATTCAAGTCCTTCACGAGATATCAGGCGGATGTTTCTGCACTCTTCAATTCCTTTAGGAAGTCGTTCCATCACATATAACAGGCCATTAAGTTCAACTTTTTCGCTATCTGCAATAGAGCCATATATTTCCGGACTAAGTGTTATCAGAGAGCTTCTGAGCGCCTCGCCTGACATGCCCATTGGCTTATAGCTACCCCGTATAAATAGGTGCCTCATGGCAATATAGATACGCTCGATGGCAGCCCGCGATTCCTGGGCTCTTGTTCGTGATGGTTCATTATTCATTTGAAATAGTCGGATTAATTTATTGGGTGTAAAAGTACAAACTGCGTAACAAATCTGTTTTTATAAGTATGTTCGCTTTATGTCAGTCTGGTATTTTAATGTTATTTTAAGGATATTTAAAACTGAGAAACTAATAGCGATAAATCAGTGCACAAATTTTTATGCTGAATTTTTAATGTTTCTCTGATTTGATATGCCTTCAAAAAATCGATTTCCTGTCCGTGGTTATGTGGGTATTGTTCTGGTAGCCGTATTCTGGTATCTAAACTGGAATCTGTCCGGTTTGCGCACCCACTGGGGCTTTTTTCCCCTGTGGCTGGGTTATTGCCTTACTATCGACGCCATTACCTACTACAAAAAAGGGAATTCGCTTGTAAGCCGGAATTTGAAGGGATATATTTCTTTGTTCCTGGTAAGCGCGCCATCCTGGTGGCTTTTTGAACTGTTGAATAAACCCGGGAATTACTGGTTTTATACCGCCCGCGAACATTTCAGCGACCTGGAATACTTTCTACTGGCAAGTATCAGTTTCTCCACGGTTATTCCGGCAGTTTTCGGTACTTCCGAATGGGTCGGTACATTCTCTAAAATTCAAAATATGCCTGCCTGGCTTAAGATCGGAAGTAAAAGGTATGAGGTCGTGCTGTTTTTTATTCTGGGTGTTCTCATGTTGTTTGTTGTTTTGTTTTTACCGGATTATGGAGCGCCGTTTCTTTGGATGTCCGTGTTTTTAATCATCGACCCGCTGAACGTATTGCTGGGCAACCGGTCGATTCTTAAAGAAACAGGAAATGGAAACTGGAAACCGGTAATAACCCTTTGGGCCGGATGCCTGATTTGTGGATTTTTCTGGGAAATGTGGAACTACCACTCCAATCCCAAATGGATCTATGATGTCCCCGGCGTTAATTTCTGGCATATTTTTGAAATGCCTGCACCGGGTTATTTGGGTTATCTTCCTTTTTCCCTGGAGCTATTTGCTTTGTATCATTTTATCACAGGTATTTTTAAGCAAAACAAGCTTACAAATTACCTCCGGTTATGAATAACGCTATTATTTCCTCAAGCAGATACAAAGTATGCCTGTGCTGTTTAAATTTGCATGAATTACAATGAAAACAATCCCTGTACAACAATTTATTGAGGCATTTCCTGATGCGCCAGTAATAGATGCAAGGTCGCCGGGAGAGTACCTGAAAGGCCACATTCCGGATGCGTTCAATATTCCGCTTTTCGAAAATGAGGAGCGCGCTAAAATCGGGATAACCTATAAAATGCGGGGAAAAGAAACAGCCGTAAAAGAAGGGTTGAAAATTGCAGGTCCCAAAATGGCCACATTGATTGAAAACCTTGAAAAAATTACGCATAGCAAAAGGACTAAAGTGAAAATATATTGCTGGCGCGGCGGCATGCGCTCTTCCAGCATAGCGTGGTTGTTTGAAACTGCCGGCCATGAATGTGTAGTGTTGGAAAACGGCTATAAAAGTTACCGAAACCTGATGACCGGTTTGTTTGACCGGTTTCAGATCATGCTCCTCGGAGGTGAAACCGGAGCAGGGAAAACTAAAGTACTACAGGAACTCCACAAGGCAGGTGAGCAGGTAGTAGATCTCGAGAAGCTTGCTAACCACAAAGGATCGGCATTTGGAGCCATCGGCGAGGCTGTACAACCTACCTATGAACATTTCCAAAACCTTGTAATAGACGCTTTTCTTAATCTTGATCAGGATAAACGTGTTTTTCTGGAAGATGAGTCATCACATATCGGGAAAGTGGGCCTTCCTGAAAATTTGTGGAAAAAAATGAAAACCAGCGCTGTGGTCTATATTTCTGTAAAACTGCAAGACCGGATCAGGAATCTGGTAGCTGATTACGGTCGCTACGATAAATCACAACTGGAAGCCTGTATCAGGAAAATCGGAAAAAAGCTGGGAGGACAACATGAAAAATCAGCCATCGCCAGTCTGCAAAACGGCGACCTGAGTACAGTAGCCGGCATACTTCTTCACTATTACGACAAATCCTACCGTTTTTTACTTGAAAGGAAGAAAATAAATATCATTCAGACCATTGAAATCAGCGACCCGGATCCCAAACACATTGCAGCGGCTATACTACACAAATTAAAATCAGCCGAAATCAACCCGGAAATCACGCCGGCAATGATGAAAGAACAGTTATGATCGAGCCTGAAATAAAACTTACCAAATACAGCCATGGTGCAGGATGCGGATGTAAAATATCACCGAAAATCCTCAAAGAGTTAATTGAAAGCAATGGCGCTTCACGCAATCCGCTATTGCTTGTAGGTAACCACACCTGCGACGATGCGGCTGTATATGACATAGGCAACGGGCTTGCTGTAATTTCGACCACGGATTTTTTCATGCCAATAGTGGATGATCCGCATGATTTCGGAGCCATTGCCGCAGCAAACGCCCTTTCAGACGTCTATGCAATGGGTGGTAAACCCCTGATGGCCATTGCCATTCTGGGCTGGCCGGTAGATAAAATTGATACTGCCATTGCTGCACGGGTACTCGAAGGCGGACGCTCTGTTTGTCTTACCGCCGGCATAGAAATAGCCGGAGGACACAGTATTGACAATCCTGAGCCTGTTTTCGGCCTTGCCGTTACCGGAATGGTGGAAACTAATAACCTTAAAAGAAATGATACGGCCATACCGGGATCAACGCTGTATCTGACCAAACCCCTCGGAGTGGGCCTGATCACTACTGCTCAGAAAAAAGGCGTCGTGAAGAATGACGATCTGAAAGCGGCAAGAGACGTGATGATCACACTGAATGCTGCAGGGCATGACTTCGGGAAGCTTTCTTATGTCAATGCAATGACCGATGTTACCGGATTCGGCTTGCTGGGGCACCTTACCGAAATGTGTGAAGGCAGCAAGGTATCAGCAGTAATCGATACGGGCGATATTCCCAGATTAGATAATACTGATTACTACATTGAAAACAAAACCGTTCCGGGTGGTACAGGCAGAAACTGGGAAAGTTATGGCGCCAGAATCGAGTCGATACCTGATGACGTTATTGCATTGCTTGCCGATCCGCAAACCAGTGGAGGGCTGCTTGTGTCCGTGAATCCTGGAAAAGAAAACGACTTTGAAACTGCGGCAAAAGTATTGGGACTTAATCTGAAACCAATCGGTAATTTAATTGAACAAAAGGATAAGCTGATATATGTTAACTAGGTGATATTGTATAGAATAAATATAGTAATCTCTTGGAAAGGTCCAATCACCCGGCAAACCCGAATAGGTGTAGTTTGTAACTACACCTAAATATTCATGTTTGATGTATATGTATTTATACTTGATGTATGGGATCAGCTTGTCAGATTCAAGATCAAGGTGGTTTTTATTTCTTTACATTTAAAGTAATTGGCTGGACGGATATTTTTTCAAGAAAGATCTACAGGGATATTGTTTTGGATAGTTTTTCTTTTTGCAGGCCGGAAAAAGGAACGGAATTATACGAAGTCCTTTGACTAATTAGATTAATTGGCACAAGTCGGGCCAACGCTGGTGCCTTCGCTAAGACTTGCGCCATAGTGTTTAGAGAATCCCGGAGATTATCTATATTCGAGCGCCAGGAATTAGGCTGGACTGAATTCACTGATTGACATAGATTTGATATGAAGGCGTAGCTGCAAACTACGCCTAGATTTGTATAATCTCTAAAAAACCACCCTCATTACCTAGTTTAATTGCCCGACATGGTTTATCCCGTTGGGACCAGCTAATCCCCACGAAGTCAACGTCATTACCCGGCTTGACCGGGTAATCCCTCTAACGACCCTCAGATTTCAATTTATTCACACGTTCAACCATTCACAAGGAGATTGCCCGATATCGCTTTGCGATTCGGGCAATGACGTTTTTTGGTATGGTTTGTTCTGGCGATGGCAATGGTGTATTCCTGTTTTGCTCCTAAATACCAAACTGGACGTAGGCTCCGCCAATGGCGAACAGTTGCAGCTACGTCATTCTATCTATTGTCATGCCATGACTTGTTCATTTCAACAACTGACCTGAAAGCTTTATTGCATCAGGTACACTATCAACAACATGTACATCCCCGTCCAGATTCTGAAAAAATGACGGCATACTTTTATCCGGGTTGAGCAAAATCACCGGTTTACCTGCTTTTATCGCTAATGCGATTTCAGAAACCGTGCCTGCACCCATACCAATGGCAATAACAACGTCAGCCGTTAATACCAAAATATTGTTTCTCCCGGATCCCATGCCCGTTTTAACCGCAATATCCAACCACTCTGACGCTTCTTCGTCTCCTTCTCCAGGTAATATACCCACCACCAGGCCTCCGGCTTTTTTAGCCCCTTTGCTGGCCCCGTCCATCACCCCTGCCTTTCGGCCGCCTGATACAAGCACAAATCCCGCAGAGGCAATTTCTCCGCCGAGCGCTTCTGCAAGCCTGTAATCTTCCGCCGAACAACGATCGCCCGGTCCGGATACACAAATGGTATATTTTCTTATCATCAAACAGAAATATAGTAAATTATTATATTGTACGTTAAATTGAAAAAAAATTATCCGGATATGCCAAATGCAAAGACAAAATCCGCTCCCCGGAAGAAAGAAAATCCGTTTCTTTTCGAATGCGCCTGGGAAGTCTGCAATCAGGTAGGGGGCATCTATACCGTGATACGTTCCAAAACACCCTCGATGGTGGCCAGATATGATACTAATTATATTCTTATCGGGCCCTATCTAAATGATGACATCCAGCCGGAACTGGATTTTTCGGCCGTACCGAAAGACAATATTTCCAACGTTGTTAAAAGACTAAAAAAGAAAGGCTGGAATATTTATGAAGCCATATGGCTGATTACCGGCAGACCACGTGTGATCCTATTCGACGTCAAATCCGTTGAGAAAGACCTGGATAAAATCAAAAATCAGCTTAGACTAAAACATAAACTCGAAATTCCACCGGATAATACTCTGATTAATCAGGCGATTGCGTTTGGTTTTATGGTCAAGTCATTTATTGCAGCCCTTTCCAGAACAAAAACATGCCCACCCCTAATCGCACATTTTCATGAATGGCAGGCCGGAGTGCCTCTTTTGTATTTTAAAAACGAAAAAATCAACGTTAAAACGGTATTTACCACACATGCTACCATTCTCGGCAGATACCTTGCGTATAATTCGCCCCAATTCTATGATCATCTTCCGTTTTTTGATGCTAAAAAAGAAGCGCGCCATTTCGAAATTATGGCCGAATTTGGGATAGAGTGCCTTTCAGCCAGATTTGCCGACAGGTTTACCACCGTAAGTAAAGTTACAGCCCGCGAATGCAAGTATTTGCTCGGAAAGAAGACTGATAAGATTTTGCCAAACGGAATAAATATCAAGCGCTTTGTAGCATTTCATGAATTCCAAAATCTGCACGCGCGCTTTAAGGACGATATCCATCGTTTCGTGGTGGGGCATTTCTTTCAGTCATACCCGTTTGAGCTTGAAAATACGTTATACTTTTTCACCTCAGGGAGGTTTGAGTACCGGAACAAAGGCTTTGACATGGCATTACAGGCCCTCGACCTTCTGAATAAAAAAATGAAAAAGGACAGATTGGATACCACCGTGGTGTTCTTTATCATTACACGGAAAAAACATCAAGGTATAAAATCCGACGTTCTTGAGTCCCGGGCTTTAATGGAAGAAATCCGGAATAACTGCGACAATATCCTGGATCAGGTTGGTAAAAAGCTCTTTTATGCAGGCACAACCCGTGATGACAACCGCCTGCCGAATCTGAATGAATTTGTGGATGATTACTGGAAGCTCAGATACCGGAGAACCATTCAGACCTGGAAAACACGAAGAAACCCCTCTGTTATAACACATAACCTGGAAAATCCTAATGACGATGAAGTACTAAATGGCCTTAAGCAAACGAGCCTCGATAACGGGCCCGATCAAAAAGTAAAAATAGTCTATCATCCGGAATTTATCAGCACTACAAGCCCTTTGTTTGGTATTGAATACGGCGAATTTGTAAGAGGCTGCCATTTAGGAATATTTCCAAGCTACTACGAGCCGTGGGGTTACACTCCTCTGGAATGCATGGCACGTGGCGTACCTTCTATCACCAGTGATCTATCAGGATTCGGCGATTTTATCAACAGCAATGTTGACGATCCGCAGGAAAAAGGAATTTTTGTAGTCGAGCGCAGGAAAAAGACCCCGGAGTATTCCGTAAATCAACTGGCTGATATTATGTATGACTTTATTCAGCAGGACCGGAGGCAACGGATTATGCAACGCAATAAAACGGAGAACACCTCTGTTATGTTTGATTGGAACAATCTTGTCAAATATTATGACCAGGTGTATAAAAGTTTCAGATTCTGATAGAAAGGTAAGATGGATTTAAAAAAATTACAAAGAGAGTATAATACCCCATGGCTAACTGAAGATGGAGACATTGACTTTTCAAAATATCCGATTGAAGTTCCTGCAAAAGATTCATTAAGTAATGATGAAGAAAAATTCCGAAATGCTTGTAGATTATTAGGAATTATTTTGAATGAAGAAAGGAAAGATGCTGCGATATTTTTATTTGGACTCATTTGTTATTATAAGAATGATATAAAGCGACTTGAAATAATTGTAGAAAATCTTAGAAATTTTGAAACCAAAGAATGTGTTAATTTTTTATTTGATGAAATAGAGCGCGTAAAAAGCAGTAATACAACCAGAATATACATTAATACTATAATTGATACGCTACGTTATTTCCAATCTGATTTGGTTTTAGAGAAATTTATTGAATTTTCGGAGAATAAAAAATTTAGTTATAAAATGCAAAATAAATTTTTAACAGCTGTTGAAGAAATAAAATACAGAATATAGAATTTTAAAATTAATAAAAATTGTAAAACGCGGATATCACCACTGCAAAATCACTTCTGGTCACTTAAAAATGACTTATGATCATCATAAAATGGAATAAGATCAGTATAAAATGACTTATCACCTGTATAAAATCATTTATCATCAGCCCGGTCGGGGTCACACGGGTCGGTGATACGAAGCTGGTTGATGGACCTTACGGCGACGCATTGGAGAAAGACCCGGATCTGATATCGCTGCAAGGGGACATTCGTCATTCGGGTGAAGGTAAATGGGCCGCACAAACCGCCCTGGAATTTGAAATACCGGCGCTGGTCATTACATATTCGTTACTTTCAAGATTCGGATTTAAGCCGATTCTTTACTCATGTTCGGAAAACAGGAAAAATCAATTTTGAATATCCGATTTGTTATGCGCAAAATCCGGCCTGGTCGGAGCGGATTGGCATTGCATTGATTTTTGTATCCGAAATTGGCTATTTATCAT
>JADFHN010000133.1 GCA_022567155.1 Bacteroidota bacterium | reverse complement strand
AATCACGATCGCCTTGATTACAGGTTTGGCTAGGATTTGGTGATGGATTTCACTTTCCACTCTTGTTCTATCACATAGTATTCTGATCAGGAATTGGCAAAAAGGATAGATTCGTCCACGTTTTCGTCCACGTTACAATAAAAAACCCCCATACAGTAAGTATGAGGCTTATCTTGTAGCGGGGGTAGCCCCGATGGCTATCGGGGGAACCTACGACCTTTTCAGAATTTATATTTTTCTAAAAGTTTCATCGAAATATCAGGGTATTTCTTCAAGTTTAGAAGGTATTTACTGCTTTTCATGCGTTTTATATGGGTTTCAATCTTCCGCGCCTGCTCCCTTGATTCACAGTTGATAACATAAAACAACTCCCAAGGTATACCTGACTTAGTTGAATTTGTGTTTAACCCAGGATTATTATGCCATGACAGTCGTTTGTCCAGATTAATAGTTTCCCCGATATAATAGCGGTTGTTCTTTAATGATTTTAAGATATACACAACTGCTTTCATAAATAGCAAAGGCCGGTATAAAACCAGCCTCTTTCTTAGTAGCGGGGGTAGGACTTGAACCTACGACCTTTGGGTTATGAGCCCAACGAGCTACCAACTGCTCCACCCCGCGATATAGTCTTCGTTAAACTCTACATAGCGTGTCCGCTTTACACCATTCCACTCCCGAAGTCGCTTCGCTGTCCGGGATCCTTCGAACCCGCGATATAGTAATCTTTAACTTTATATTGCGTGTCCGCTCTTTCTTTCTCCACTCCCGAAGCTGCTCCGCAGTCCGGGATACTTCGGACTCACAATAAACCACCCATTCCTTTGAACGGGACTGCAAAAGTAATGGGTTTGAATGAAAATGCAAGGAGATAAGCTTCATTTCACTCCATAAAAACCCACACTGCACAATCTTGTTTATTGGTATCCTTCATTTAAAAGCGTAAATTGAATTTACGCCTGTTTAAAACCGGAACCGGCTTGTAGTCCAGTTACCAGATGCTAAAAAAATTGTGAAATTTTCACCATCTGATTATAACAGAATCGTCCAGGTCATAGCAGATCAAAACCTCGATCTGGACGCTTTTGCATTTATCAAACACAAAGGCTGGGTGCACGTTTATTACAAACCTTCAGGTGAATATTTTGCCTTTTATCTGAAAAAAGAAACACACCTTGATCCGGAAACGAAGCAATGGGTGAAAAATTCTTATTACAAAGTGAAAAAAAGTAGCGGGAAAATACTGCTTGCCGGTGATCAGCAAACCCTGCTCCGTGAGTTTCGTGGCTGGATAGAAACACTTAACAGCATGTGATAAAATGGAAACCCGCAGGCATTTAAGCATTACCACTGAAACAGGATACTAAAACGTAAATAAGGAAATGATTATATTTAAGCGTAGATTGGCAGGATGCAATCAATCCGGTTTATTCCACGTTGTGTTTGTCTGATGATGCTCGCAGCATGCAGCTGCATTCCTGAAAATGAAGCCGATCAAATCGTGCTAAAATCTATCGAAGCCCATGGCGGATGGCTAGAATGGCAACATGCAAAACACATTACGTACAGCAAAACGACTCTTTTGTTTGATTCAACCGGTCAAAAAGAATCCGAAATAACGCAATTCCATGAATATCGGCTGTTGCTTGACTTTACAGGTGAAATCCACTGGACAAACCCGGACGACGGAGCCGGACAACGAATCGTTTTCGATGGCAAACGTGCATTCCGGCTGAAAGGCAATCAGGAGCCCGCCGATAGCCTTGAATCAGAAAGTGCTTACAATACGATAATTTCTTCGCATTTTGTGCTGTTTCAGCCCTGGAAATTGCTCGATCCGGGTGTAACACTGATATATGAAGGTCGTGATACGCTGGAAGACAATACGGTTGTGGATGTGGTACGGGCGCGGTATGGAACAGAAACAGAAATGGAAGGCCAGGATCGCTGGTGGTTTTATTTTGACATCACAAGCCATATGCTGGTGGCTAATATGGTGAACCATGATACCCGTTATAGCTATATCAAAAACCTGGAATACGATACCTCCAATAACCTTATTTTCAATCATCATCGTAAAAGTTATTTTACTGACAGCCTGAGAAATATTATATATCTCCGGGCAGAATACTTTTATGAAGACATCAGGCTGGAATGAATGTATGATGCCTTTCTATGGTCGTTGGGCGACCTTACGACCAGGAAAAGCAAGAGTTGTTATGCCGGCAACAGACTTACCCCTCTATTTCCCTGATCTTTTTGCGGATCTCATCCGAAACACGCACCTTTTTGCCTGTCTGGTAGTTGACCATCACCACCACCGAGCTTCCGGTTGATACAATATCCTGCTGCTGCTCGCTGAAAATATCATAATCCAGTTGAATGCTGGAATTACCCACTTTCCTTATTCCCGCGCCAATGGTGATGGTGTCGGGATATACAACCGGTTTCAGGAAATTACATGATATGCTTGCAAGCACCGGCCCCAATGAATCTTTCGAATTAATTGAATCGAATCCGAGTGATTTGAAATATTCAATCCGCACATTTTCATAATAGCTGAAATAGGTTGTGTTGTTTACATGTCCCAGTGCATCCATTTCGCCCCACCTTACGTGGTGGCTGATATGAAATGCAAATTTCGATTTATTTTTCATCTTCCTGTAAATATAGCTTTCCTTCTGTCCAGAAAGGATTGCAGGCCTTCCGCTGCATCCTCCGTATCCATCAATTTTTCGGCAGTAGCCAGTAACGCCGCTTTAGCCCCGGCTTCATCGGTTAGCGATAAATGTGCGCTTTTTAAAATGGCATAAACGCCAAGCGGCGCTTGTTTTGCAATGGTATCTGCAATTTCTACAGCCTTTTTAAACGGATGACCGTTCACCACTTCCTGTACCATTCCGGTACGGTATGCTTCTTTTGCATCAAACATGTCACCTGTAAGCAGGTAACGCATGGCATTCCCCCACCCTGCACGCTGAACCATCCGGATGGTAGCGCCTCCAAAAGGGAAAATACCGCGTTGCACCTCTATCTGCCCGAATTTGGTTTCTTCGGATGCAATACAAATGTCAGCGGCCAGCATCAATTCAATGCCAATGGTCAGGCAATAGCCCTGCACCACAACTACCATTGGTTTAGTAAGCTCACGGCCATTGATCCGGAGCGGATCAACATTTTTTTCAGGAAATAACGGAGCACCAGCTTTTACATGCGGCGCCACATCGGCAAGATCGAGACCTGCGGTGAAATTATCAGTATGCGAAAATAAAAGTCCGCACCACAGGGATTCACTTTGTTCAAGTAAGGAATATGCTTCCGAAAGTTCCTGAAGCATCTGCATATTAAAGGCATTCATTTTGTCCGGACGGTTTAACCCGATATGAAGCACACGATTCTTTTCATTACATGTAATAAATTTCATAACTATTGCGGTTTGGGATGGTTCAAGATAAACAAATAAAAGCATACACTCCATAGCTAAACTTGGTAAAAGTGCGTGCATTACCCCGCTACCTGCAGAAAATCGGGATTGCGTTTCAGGTTTTTTGATATCCGCTGATCAGGAATATGTTTACTCTTTTGTCACGTTTCCATCCTGCATTTTGTTACCTTCAGCAGGTGACTCTGACACCCGCAGTTAGTTGGTTATCGGTTCCCTTGGGAGTTTTTCATTGCGCATGGCGGTATGGTACACAAATGATGCTACGATTACAGCCATCTGTTTCAGGTCTGCTTCCTGAAGCCGCTCATACGTATCCATATTAGTATGATGTGTCAGCGACCGGTATTCAATCGGGTCCTGGATAAACTGAAACCCCGGCAAACCTACCGCATCAAACCCGAGATGATCTGTGCCACCTGTATTCCGGATGGTAATGGTTGTATTTTCGATCATGTCGTTAAAGGGTTCAAACCATGCTTCAAATATAGGGCGTACCGCTTCGTTACCCTGCAGATATATTCCCCTGATCCTGCCTGTTCCATTGTCAATATTATAATATGCCGACAACCTTTTGTGTTCTGGTTTCAGCTTCATGTCATCCGGATCGGCGAAGTGGTTTTTCACATAATTTCTCGAACCATGAATCCCCTGCTCTTCACCTGTCCATAATGCAATGCGTATGGTGCGCCGGGGTTTCAGATCTGCTGCGATCAGTATCCGTACCGCTTCCATCATCACCGCACAACCTGCCGCATTATCAGTGGCGCCGGTACCGGCGTGCCACGAATCGAGGTGGCCTCCCAGCATGACCAGTTCGCTTTTGAGGTTTTTATCTGTCCCCGGAATTTCTGCCACTACATTGTAGCCATTCAGGTCGTCGTTGAAAAAGGTGGTCTGAATGTCCATTTCCACCTCCACTTCAATGTTTGCATTCAAAAGTCGCATCATACGTGCCGCATGCTCTGGGGCCATCTCAATTTCAGGCAGTATTTCCGGTGCATCCGGTGAATACGAGGCGCCATTGGAAGTGAAAAACGTTCCGTGTTTGCCCCTTCGTCCGGTTATGACTGCCGCTGCACCCTGGTCTTTTACAAATTGCCGAAGTTTGTTGCTTAAGGCACGCCGCGTCCTGAATTGCCTGATTCGCTCCGGTGTGAAAGCAGGACGGCTTTCCAGTGGCTGTCTGGCCTGGTTTTCCAGTTCTTCTTCGGTAAACCGTACCGCATCCGGATCAAAAGATGCTTCAAATTCAAGGTCCGAGCCAAATAATACAATTTTTCCTTCCAGTTTTCCTGCATATGCTTCGATCTCTTCCTCCGTTTCGGCTTCCACCAGTACCACTTGTGATTTCAACAATCCGTTCGTACCGGGAGTCCAGGCTTTAGCCATACCGATCAATGGCTGATAATAGGGCGCCGTCATGGCTACATATATTTTATTTACCTCCCAGCCTTTGCCAAATTCGCCCCACTTTTCGAGATTGGCATTTACAAGACCCCATTCGGTAAGCTGGTCTCTTGCCCATTCACTCGCTTTTCTCAGCCCGGGCGACCCCGTAAGCCGTGGTCCGGTTACATCGGTAAGATGAAACGCGATATCCATGACCTGGGAATTTTGAAGGCCTTCCTGCTTAATCTTATAAATGGCCTCATAATCAATGCGTTCCTGCCCTGTTACATTTGCCGAAAACAACAGAAGAGAAACAAAAAGAATGCATGTTATAAATTTCATAATGGTACCTGATTAACGTTTTTTTATTAATCTGCAGATTTTTGATTTTACTAATACAGTGGCCTATTTGCCCGCGCCTTAAATTACATAAAAAAATCAATTGTTTCACCTGAATAGTTGTATCATCACAGAGGTATTATCTTCGTAATTAAATATATTTGCAATGGTTTTATTGTGGTATTAAATGAATAAAAATGACAACTGACACATTACTCAAAGAAGATCTGACCTATGACGATATTGTAGAATTATTAGGTGGCGATTCCGACAATTTATTGAATTTTAATTCACCCAGGATTCCCAGTGAGCTGATTCATGCTCCCGGACCTGATTTTATTGACCGGATATATGCATCATCAAACCGCAACATACAGGTTCTCCGTAATCTGAATGCTCTATTCGGCCACGGACGGCTGGCCGGAACCGGCTACCTGAGCATCCTTCCCGTTGATCAGGGCATTGAACATACAGGAGGCGCTTCTTTTGCGCCGAACCCAATCTATTTCGATCCGGAAAACATTGTAAAGCTGGCCATCGAGGGCGGATGCAATGCAGTTGCTTCAACTTTTGGGGTGCTCGCTTCCGTTTCCAGAAAATATGCTCATAAAATTCCGTTCATCGTGAAATTCAATCACAATGAACTTATGACATACCCAAACAAATATGACCAGATCATGTTCGGCACGGTGGAGGAAGCATGGAACCTGGGTGCAGCCGCAGTGGGCGCCACCATTTATTTTGGTTCGGAAGAATCAAATCGTCAGATTGTAGAGGTGGCCCAGGCTTTTGAAATGGCCCATGAACTGGGTATGGCAACCATC
>JADFHN010000132.1 GCA_022567155.1 Bacteroidota bacterium | reverse complement strand
TAATTGCAGGATTACCAATGGCCATTTACCTGGCTTGGAACTATGAACGCAGTCCGCAGGGATTTGTAAGAACAACTTCCCGGCAATCATGGCAAAACCCATACTCGGCCAATCAAAAGAAACCCCTGACAAGCAGTCTTGTCATTGTGGGATTGATATTTGTAATCTTCGTTATGTATGTCTATCCCCGATACCTGTCGTCAACAGTATCAGATGTTCAGGCAGGCACAGAAGCAGTATATGACAAATCTATTGCAGTGCTTCCCTTTGTAAATCTGAGTAATGATCCGGACCAGGAATATTTCACCGATGGAATGACGGATCAAATCATCACCAACCTGGCGCGCATAAATAACTTAAAAGTGATTGCCAGAACTTCGGTGATGCAATTCAAAGACACAAAAAAAACCGTTGCAGAGATAGCAAAAGAGCTCAATGTTTCCTTTGTTCTTGAAGGGTCGATTCAAAAATCACAAAATAAAATCAGGGTCAATGCACAACTAATCAGGGCTAAAGACAACTTCCATGAATGGGCAGAAGTGTATGATCGTGACCTAACAGATATTTTTGAAATCCAGGATGATATTTCCAAAAATATTACACAAGCATTATTTACTACCCTCCAGACCCTGGAAACCGAGAGCATCAAGCCGAGTAATACTACTAATGCAAATGCTTATGATCTATATCTTTTAGGTAAATATTATTCTCAAAATAGTTTAGTATCAGATAATTTGAAAAATGGTCTTTTACGGGCCGCTCAGTTTCTTGATCAAGCAATTGACCTTGACACCCTGTTTGCAAATGCTTATGCCGAATTGGCTAATGTGTATTCTTTAATGGGTTATTTCAAGATAGAGGTTCAAAATCACGATGTATGGAAATTAGCAGAGTTCAATGCTAATAAATCGGTATACCTTGACCCTAACAATTCTGTCGGGATTTCCACTATTGGCTATATTAAGAGGACCCGGTATTGGGATTGGGAAGGAGCAAGAAAAGATTATCAAAAGGCCATTAATATTGACCCTAATAATGATTTAGTTTTAAAACGCTATGCTTTGTTACTGGCAGCCATAAACCAGCTCGACAGCGCCGTATATTATATAGATAGAGCACAGGAACTGAATCCATTAGATAAGGAAGGAATATCTAATTATTATCGAATTTTAATATTTGCCGGAAAATATGAGCAGGCCAGGGCCCAGGCCAAGGTCAAAGCGCTAGACTCAGCATATCTAGAATATATAGATTTATTTACGAATAAAGATAAAATAGCTTACCTTGTCATTGATAATCAAAGTTTCTCTCAGGAGCAAAAAGAATCATTACTGGAATTATTCAGAGATGAAGGATGGAAATCATTAATGACCACCAGAACCAATTCATTTATTGACTATCACGGCGCTCCTAAAAATGTTATTTTCGAAAACCTAAATGAAGCTGTAAAAAACAAAAGGGGTTTTACAGTTTATGTTTTGGTAGACCCCTGGTTTGATCACATCCGTTCGGACCCCAGATTCGACTCATTATTGACCTTAATGGGACTTGATAAGTATAAATAATAAACGCCATTTCCTCTAACAACCAAAGCCAGAAGCACAATGACCTCCTCCACCCGCCAACTAGCAGCCATTATGCCCGTCCGCCGGAGTTCCGACAGGAACAAAGGAGGATTCACCGACTATTTTTTATGGAAGAGATAACCCAAAAAAGACAGCTTGCTGCTATAATGTTTACCGACATCGTCGGGTACACGGCCTTGATGGGAAAGGACACTGACAAGGCTCTGGAACTGATACGCATCAGTAAAGAGATTCAGAAACCGTTGGTGGAGAAGCATAACGGCAGGTGGCTCAAAGAGATGGGTGATGGATCACTTTCCAGTTTCAATAGTGCTTTGGATGCGGTGAATTGTTCCATAGAGATTCAGGAGATTGCACGTGGGAAGCTTGATGCCAAGTTGCGGATAGGCATTCATCTGGGTGATGTCACTGTCGAACAGGACGATGTTTATGGCGATGGAGTTAACGTGGCTTCCAGGCTGGAATCGATCGCTGATCCGGGCGGCATTTATATCTCTGAGTCCATCGAGAAAGCCATAAAGGGTCAGACAGATATTCAAGCAAAGTACCTTGGAGAGGCCAAGCTCAAGAATGTCGATTATGGGGTAAGGACTTATGCGCTTCAAGGTGTAGGATTGCCAATTCCAGAAGTAAAAGATGGAGAGGAATTGTCGGGCCACTTTATTGCTGAATTGCAAAGAAGAGGAGTTCCACGTGCCGGAGCAACTTATGTAGTCCTCTCACTACTTCTGATTCTGTTAGTACCCTATGCAAAATCACTGGTAGACCTTCCGTTGTGGTCCACAACTGCCTTACTCACGGTTCTCATTGTTGGATTGCCCATTGCGCTATACCTCGCCTGGAATTATGAAAGAAGCCCGGAAGGATTTGTACGCACAACTTCTCAACAATCATGGCAAAACCGGTACAGTGCCGCTCAAAGGAAACCTTTGACCAGTACTTTCATCATTGCGGGTTTGTCGCTTGTAATTGTCGTTATGTTTCTATACCCTCGATACATTGATAAAGGTGTAGAAAGTAGTGGTTCAGGCATTATTACCGACAAATCGATTGCTGTAATGGCCTTCGTTGACATGAGCGCGAACAAGGATCAGGAGTACTTTGCAGACGGTATATCCGAAGAGATCATCAACAACCTGGCCCAGATCAAGGAGTTGCGGGTGATTGGACGTTCGTCCTCCTTTCAGTTCAAGGGCCAGAACCGCGATTTGCGGGAAGTCGGAGACAAGCTGGGTGTGAGTACGGTGCTTGAAGGAAGTGTGCGAAAATCGGGGAACCGGCTACGGATTACCGTCCAATTGATTAACGTGGAGGACGGCTCCCATATCTGGTCAAAGAGCTATGATCGGGAGTTAGACGATATTTTCAAGATCCAGGATGAGATTTCATTGGCGATAGCCGAGCAAATGAAAGTATCGTTGGGACTGACAAAAAGTAATCCAGTGGACTTTAAAGTGTATGATCTTTATCTGCGGGCCAGAACACTGCTTAACCAAAGAGGGCCAGGAGTAGAGCAGTCAATCAGGTTATTCGAACAGGTATTGGAAATTGATTCCAGCTATCAACCGGCATGGACAGGATTGGCAAATGCCTGGCTTGTAATGCCCATATTCTCCACTATTGACACACTCTTCGGAAATACAGAGATAACATTGCCAAGAGCCGAAAATGCTGCACGAAAAGCTCTGGCGCTTAATCCAGAAGATGCAGAAACACTAGCCGTTATTGGCTCGATTTACAGGGACCAAAAAGAATGGAGTAAAGCTTACGAGTATTATGAACAGGCAATGTCATTTAACGATCAGTCCACAGTCATTCTCGAGGACTACGTCCAATTTCTACTGCAGTTGGGATATGCAAAGAAATCTTTGCCTTTTGCGCAGCGTATGATTGACCTTGATCCGTTCACTCCTTTATACCAAATGGTATATGCTAGAGTGTTGGGAGCCAATGACAGGAACCAGGATGCTATAGAAGCATTGAAGAAGGGGGTCAGGATTAATCCCCATTTGGTGTTTCTCAGAAATGCAATGTTTTTAATGTACCTGAATATGAACCAACTGGATTCTGCTCTATATATCTTACATAATTATGACTTTCGGGAAGATGTACGAAATGATTATTTGAGCCAAATTGAGGCGGTAAAGAATAGTAGTTCAGAATTTGACTTTCAACTACAGAATCCATTGTATTTTGCTATGAACGAGTTGGATCAACTGGATGCATTTTATGACAGATTGCTTTCAGAATCAGAAAATAGATTTGCTTGGCTGGGAGTATGGTCGGTTTATAGTCCCCAGGGCTTAACCTACCATTCTGAGAGATTCATAAGCGATCCCAGGTTTAAGCAGGTGATTGAAAACTATGGAATACTTGATTTCTGGAAAGAATATGGCTGGCCGGACAGGTGCAAGGCGGTGGGGGAGGATGATTTTGTTTGTGAGTAAGGAAGCTTCGAGCCGCGAGCTTTGAGCTGCGAGGGTGGGCAAGATCTCTCGCCATGGCTCGATATCACCCACTGTTTGAAAGATGTTTGAGGCCTTGCCCGGCTTCATACACACATAAGAAGCTGAAAATTACTCCCTTAGCCAATACTCAGTTTGTATCGCCACTTTTGTCTTTTACCTTTATCCTTTTAGCTTTTTGCTCGAATCACTAATTTGACCCCATGATCCAGGCCACGCGGCAGCATGCCTTACCGGCACGCAAGCTAGCAGCCATAATGCCTGCCCGCCGAAGTCCTGAATTCATTCACGACGAAGGAGGGCCTGCCAGCCATAGTGCAAACGAAGGCTGGTTCGCCGACATCGTCGGCTATACAGCTTTGATTGGTAAGGACACTGACAAAGCCCAGTAGTAAGGATTTGTGTTTGAATTGATATGTTGACGTAGTTGCATTTGGCTGCCTGAAGGAAACTGCACCTGGTTTAGGGATTCAGGAGGAAATTGAAAAAAACTTAAATAAAAATGAATCTTACCCTCCTGAGTTAGTATATCAACGGGAAAAGGGAAAAAATGAAAAAGATATCATCTATTACAGCCTGTTTGCACCTAACAATTTGATAGGTAGCACTTTATTGAACTGAACAAAATCTTTGTCCGTTGTAAATATTTGGAGGTCATGAGAATAAGCCACAGCGCAAATCAGAAAATCAGTATGGGAGCCTTGAATACCTCTCTTACGGCAAAGGTTAAAAAAATCAGCTCCTCTTTCAAAATCAGAAGTCTTTAAAATCAGGTCGGGAAAGTAACTTAAGTTCGTCTTCAGCTTGTCAAATTGCTTTTTTTCAACAATACCAGAAAGTAATTCCTGTCTGATTGGCCCAATTATCCTGACCAGTCCTTCAATAATCAGTTGCTTTAAAATGTCTTTTTCGGGAAATGATCGACTTTTTTTTCTAAGAGCAAGAGACCACACGGAAGTATCTACCAAAATACTCACCTCCGCCTCCTCAACTTTTTATAGTCATATCCGGGTTCGTATAAAATGCTCCCGAACGTAGAAATTATCTCCTTTTGTTTTCTTTTATCAATAAATTCCTTTAAGGCTTTATTAACAGTATTTTTTTTAGTTTTCTGACCTCCTATTTTCAGGGCTTCTTCAAGTAATTCCTGATCGATGTCAAGATTTGTAGCCATTTGTACACATTTTAGCACACAAATATATGTGTAAAACTACTCATAGTCAAGCTATTTGTACCGGCTCAAGGCAGAGCCTCCACTGAACCACACTTAATGATCTCCGGTAGCTTTATGCTGAAGCTATTCAGTGGAGGCGCTGACGCAGGTGGGCTTGCCCACCGTAGCTTTAACGAAGCTGGATTCACCAAACTAATGTCATGGAAGAAGTAAGCCCGAAACGACAATTAGTATTAATATGCACTAATTTTCTTCTCGCTGTTTGCTGAAAAGTGGATGGAAATTTTCGTGAGTATTTCCCTTCCCAAATTTTCTCAGTTTCTTTACAAGAAAACGTTTTAATCATATAGTAGTGAGTTGCATTACTAATGAAATGTACTACTATTGTAATGTAATTAAAAAGAAGATGGTTGCTAAAATCTACTTTTTACCAGCCTTCCTTTAATCCTGAATTATTCATACCTTACGGATAGATAATCGGATATCATGCCAAAACAAACCCGCATACTCGCTGCCATAATTCCTGCCCGGCTGAACAGCCGTTCGGACGGGCTTGTCCGCCGAAACCTTTGTCGAGCGCTGAAACTGTTCAGCGTAAGCACTGGTGAACGTGGGCTTGTCAGCCGAAATCCCGAATGGGATGAAGGCGGATTAACCGATTGTTCGTTATGGAAAAGTTAAGCCCGAACCGCCAACTAGCAGCCATTATGTTTACCGACATCGTCGGGTACACGGCCTTGATGGGAAAGGACACTGACAAGGCTCTGGAACTCATA
>JADFHN010000063.1 GCA_022567155.1 Bacteroidota bacterium | reverse complement strand
AAGTAAGAGACTGACCCCCGCCTCTCCAAGAATTATCTATCTGATTATTTCTTTTTTGCACATCTTCAGAAATTTTTTCACCACCTGTTTTATCTTCTACTCTCATAAAATCTTTATTATCAAAGATACTCATATTATTTTCTGAAATTTTATAATTTGAATGATATATACCACAAGAAATATCAATGGAATTGCTGAGTTATTGAGGCTGAATCTTGAAAATGGCTTAGGCATGGCCCCTAAAAATGTAAACCTGTGGCCGTCAATGATATATGCCGTGATATGAAAGGCAACGCTAAAGCCTGCAATCACAAAGCCCATGATAAAAAAGCTGGTGAATGATACTTTATCGAGGTATTCCGGATCAAGATACAAAAAAGGGATACCCAGGTAGCGGCCAAAATTTTCAGTTACAACCAGAAATAATATAAACCAGCAAAATAAAAGCAAGTGGTTACGTTTGAGATGATTGATTAATAGCTGAACAGGGAACGAGTAGTAAACAGATGCCAAAAAATTTTTTATTTTCGTTTTCTGTGCCATTGTAAAACGTTTTTACACTTCCCTTAAACTACCTTTATATAAATCAAACTCCAGTAGCCGGCAATCAATTTTTCCGTTATAAAATTCCGTACGCCTTGAAGTTTTCAATCCGATCGATTTAGCCAGATCCGGATTGCCTGAAAAAACATATCCTTTATAACCAGAACACTTTTGTTTGAAGAAATCTCCGATAGCAGCATAAATATTTTTCAGGTTTTCTTCTTCTCCAAGCCTCTTGCCGTACTCCGGATTGAAAAAAACAACTCCTTTATGGCCCGGTATTTCCGTATGCTTGAAATCACACACTTTGAATGTAATATGTCTGGCCACACCGGCTGCTTTTGCATTTTCTTTAGCTGCTTTTATTGCTAACGGATTGATGTCAGAGGCAATGATCTTTGCTTTTGGTTTTGAATACGTGTTTACGATGGCCTGGTTTCTCAGCATCCGGTAGATTTTTGAGTTGAATTGCCGGTGATGCATGAAACTAAAATTTTCACGTTGTAAACCCGGAGGTTTATTCATGCTGATCATGGCCGCTTCAATAGCTACCGTTCCGCTGCCGCACATAGGGTTCACAAAAGGTTCTGTGCCTTCCCAGTCCATGTTTATCAATACAGCTGCAGCAAGCGATTCATTCATGGGTGCTTTGAATGGATTTTTACGATAGCCTCTGCGTGAAATTGTCTCACCAGAAGTATCATAATAAATGATTACATCATCATTGTGCCAGTACAGAAAAATCACACTTGCGTCGTACAAAGGACCTGAGTCGGGCCGTGCTCCTGTTTTTTCTTTCATCCGGTCAACGATTGCGTCTTTAAGCCTCAGATTGGCAAAACGATTGTCTTGTATGGATGTATTCCTTACACTCGACTGCACCGAAAAATATCCCTGCGGGGACAGCACGTTTTCCCATGCAAAATTTTTTGCCTTTTTATATAAAACTTCCGGATTATCGGCATTGAACTGAATGAGTCTGAAAAGCACCCGGTTGGCGCTGCGCAGATAGAGATTCATCCGTATGGCATCCGTAAACGAGCCAGTGGCAAACACCCCCATATTTTCTGTTTTCTCAACGTTAAATCCAAGCGCTGTCATTTCAGAGGCAAGTACCGTTCCGATACGCGGGTGGGAGGTAACAAATATGTTGCTCTTATCCATATTCCGGTTTTATCAGAATGTGAGTTTTTAAATATAGATGAATTGTAAGTGGCAACAAAAAAGGATGGTACTTCTTTGTAAATGAAACAGTATAATTGACTAATGTATAGGTCGGCGGCGTTTATGGATGATGATTTTCAGTTGCATATGACAGTAGGATAAATTCCTGAGTGATAAGAGGGATTTTTATTGTATTGATAACTTTTGATGACAAAGCGAATGATTCACTTTCAGTTTCAGTTTTTACTTTTAATAAAATAATAGATGAGGTTGAATGTAAAAAATCGATCTCTGTTGCTGAAATAAATATCCCGTTCCTGGTAAGGCAGGATATATCTATATACGGAAGCTATACCGGAAATATATTGAATTTCAAAAGTAAAATTCTTATCTAAATCGACTCCAATGCCCAATAATAGATCCAAACTAGTTCTTTCATATAGATTTCGAGGCGTTATTTCGCTGCGACTAATAATATTATAAGAATCGTACAGGAGCCATCTAAATCGGGGGCCGGCGACAAAGTATGGATTAAGTTTTACCTGTCCTGGAGAAACCTTTAAAGCGATATCCAGATTCAACCAATGATTGGTAAATTGTTGCCGTGAACATTGTTCGGACTTTTTTGTGGTTTTGAAGTAGCTAAGCCCTGTTCTGATGTGCATATATTGGGCTGCATTTATTTCTCCGACCAATCCAAGTAAATACGATGGATTGTAATTAAGAGTTCCAATACTAGGATCGGATGGACAACCAGGCGGCCTTCCAATTGCTAAAACTCCAGCATTGCTATCATAAATTGTTTGAGCCGAAACATATCCAAAATTAACACCAATTCTATGAAAGAATTGAGCGTGGGATGTATGGGGGAAAAGAAAGCCGATACCGACAATAATAACTAATAGAAGCCTTCGCCTGATGGCTTTTCTAAAATTTTTAATAAATCCAGTGCATTTCATCAAACAGTTCAAAACATACTGCAAGATCAATAGATCTGTCAATCACATATCGTTATATGTAAGATACAAAAAAATTCGCATACCAATTCCGAATTCAGCCACATCCATTTTTAAAAATGTGAGCAGTGATTAGAATTATTGAATGTTTCAATGTTCCTTTTTGAAGAAAGGGACTTTACCACAATATCACTAACCCAGGCATCTTCAGAAAATGAAGTTAGTACACTAAATGCAGGATGACAATATGAACAGTGTATTTGATAAATGTCATTTTCATAACTAAGTAACTTCATTGTAAATTAAGGAAAATTTGTTAAAATGGTAATTGAAAATTTCACATTGGTTTCTTTGAATTGGGATATGTAATTAAATAGAATTAAAATGATAAAAGGATTTGAATTGCGGCCTTAATTCTAGGTCATTAAAAACAAATCTACATGATTGGTATTTGAATTAGACCCATAGAAGTTCGGACATAATTATCAATAAAAATTAGTAATTATGTCGATTATGTCAAAAAGGAAATTTACGAAAGAACAAAAGCTTTAGATATTGAAAGAAGAAGAGAAAATGAGGATAATACTACCCTTGAGAAACACGGGATTTACCCGGCCACATTTTACTTGTGGAAGAAGAAATATGAAACCATGGGTGAGGCAAGGAGAGTAAGCACAGCCATCCTCAAATTTTATTAAGATTTTTGATCATTATGGAAGGCTATCCGCTGGCTCATGAGATCTTCGAAGGTAATACATTCGAAGACAATGTTGTATATCATTACCTTTCAAAACAAGTAAGGCTAAAATCAGGTATAAGTCCAATCAAACGTAATAGCGTGTACGTAATGAACATCCGACATGGAAGTTTGGGAACCGACCAGTACAGGTTGATTATCGACCGGTGAATGAAAAATTAAAAATATTGTTAGAAACAAATGTTAAAAAAAAGGAAGATTAATGGCCGCTTCAATTCCTGTCCTGTTTAAATACTGATTTACCCTTCGTGTACTTTTTCTCTTTCAGAAAGGCTTTCTGAACTTTGTTTGGCGAAATAGTATTCCCTGTTCATTCTGGCGATATGCACCAGGCCAATTTCTTTCGGGCATTCCGCCTCACACGCTTCCGTATTTGTGCAGGTTCCGAATCCTTCCTTGTCCATTTGCTCTACCATATTTTCGGCCCTTGTTTTGGCCTCTATCTTACCCTGTGGGAGGAGGGCAAGCTGTGAAATTTTTGCAGCCACAAACAACATGGCTGAAGCATTTTTACAGGCAGCCACACAGGCACCGCAACCAATGCACGAGGCGGCATCCATTGCTTCATTGGCGATGGATGTGGATATAGGTATTTCGTTGGCATCCGGAACTCCTCCTGTGCTTACCGAAACGAATCCTCCTGCCTGGATGATCCTGTCGAATGCACTCCTGTCAACTACGAGGTCTTTGATAACAGGAAAAGATCTGGCACGCCAGGGTTCGATCGTGATTGTGTCTCCGTCATTAAAGCTACGCATATGCAACTGGCATGTAGCAATGCCTCTTTGTGGTCCATGAGGACGTCCATTGATAAACATGCCGCAGGTTCCGCAGATTCCTTCCCGGCAGTCGTGATCAAAATGTACAGGCTCACCCCCCTTTCTTTCGAGTGATTCGTTTAATACATCTATCATCTCAAGAAAGGACATATCGGGAGAAACATCGTCAAGTTCGTATGATTGAAACCCGCCTTTATCTTCCGGACTTTTCTGACGCCATATTTTTAGTTTGAAATACATACTGCTATTTGTTATTCATTATTCAATATAATTGTTTGATAGCTACCCGTTAGCATAACGTTATTTATATGATCGCTGGGTCAATTTCACATTCTCAAAGACCAGCTCTTCTTTAATCAGTTCTTCCGGCTGATCCTTGCCGGTAAAATTCCATGCTGCTACGAACGAAAATTCATCATCAATGCGGAGTGCTTCACCCTCTTCGGTTTGCGATTCTTCCCTGAAGTGGCCACCGCATGATTCTCTTCTTTGAAGGGCGTCATCTATCATCAGTTCGCCCAGTTCAAAAAAGTCTGCAACACGATTTGCCTTTTCAAGACTCATATTCAGTTCGTCATTAGTACCTGTCACTTTCAGATCCTTCCAGAATTCATCTCTCAGCCTTATGACTTCCTGTTTAGCATGCCTGAGACCTTCTTCATTTCGGGCCATACCGCAGTAATCCCACATTATCTTACCCAGTTCCTTGTGAAAATCATCCACAGTTCTATTGCCATTGATTTTCAACAGGTTTTCTATCCGGTCTTTCACATTCTTTTCTGCTAACTGAAAAGCTTCATAATCAACCGGAATTTTCTCATAAGGCATGCCAGCAAGATAATCGCCAATGGTGTATGGAATTACAAAATAACCATCGGCAAGACCCTGCATCAGTGCGCTGGCACCCAGCCTGTTTGCTCCATGATCGGAGAAATTGCATTCTCCGAGCGCATATAACCCGTTGATGTTGGTCATGAGGTTGTAGTCCACCCAAAGTCCACCCATTGTGTAATGCACCGCAGGGTAGATCATCATCGGAACATCATACGGGTCGTCTGCGGTGATCTGTTTGTACATATCAAACAGGTTACCATATTTCTGTTCAATCATATCACGGCCATCACGTTGAATGGTATCGGCAAAATCGAGGAATACGGCAAGCCCGGTTGCTCCTACGCCACGGCCTTCGTCACACATCATTTTGGCATTTCTCGAAGCCACATCTCTTGGCACGAGATTTCCAAATGAAGGATACCGTCTTTCCAGGAAGTAGTCTCTTTCTTCTTCCGGAATGTGTACTGCATCTTTTGCAGTCAATCCCTTAATTCCTTTTTTCGGCACCCATATCCGTCCATCGTTGCGGAGTGATTCGGACATCAGGGTAAGTTTTGACTGGTGCTCACCCGATACCGGGATGCAGGTAGGGTGAATTTGTGTAAAACAGGGATTGGCAAATAATGCCCCTCGTTTATGTGCCCGCCAGGCGGCGGTGGCATTTGAAGCCATCGCATTGGTAGAAAGGTAAAAGACATTTCCATAGCCACCGGTTGCCAGTATTACGGCATGGGAGCTATGAGATTCAATTTTGCCTGTAACGAGGTCACGTACCACAACGCCCCTGGCCTGGCCATCTACCACAACCAGATCCAGCATTTCAGTACGGGGAAATATCTGCACCATGCCGTTAGCAATCTGGCGGCTTATGGCACTGTAGGCCCCTAAAAGAAGCTGCTGACCGGTTTGTCCTCGGGCGTAAAATGTTCTTGACACCTGTGCGCCTCCAAATGACCTGTTATCAAGCAGACCTCCATATTCCCTTGCAAATGGAACCCCTTGGGCAACACACTGATCAATGATGCTGCTACTGACTTCTGCCAGACGGTACACATTGGCTTCACGCGAACGATAGTCACCACCCTTGATGGTGTCGTAAAACAACCTGTAATCGCTGTCGCCATCATTCTGGTAATTCTTTGACGCATTGATTCCTCCCTGGGCAGCAATGCTATGTGCTCTTCTCGGGCTGTCCTGAAAGCAGAATGATTTGATATTATATCCCAGTTCGGCCAGTGATGCCGCTGCAGATGCTCCTGCAAGACCGGTACCGATTACGATAATATCATACTTTCTTTTATTTGCCGGGTTTACCAGCTTGATATTGAACTTATGCCGCGTCCATTTTTCAACCAATGGGCCTTCAGGTATTTTAGCATCAAGATTCATAGTTTGATCATTATAAATTTTTCAAATAAATATAAACAGGCTGAAGGGCAAATAACGCAGGTACAAGAATGGCAAACAGTAATCCTGCGCTTTTGATAATTGGTGTATATTTTTGATGCCTGAGTCCTAATGTTTGAAAAGCACTTTGGAAACCATGTGAAAGGTGAAATGCAAGCGCCGCCATTGATACCACATACAGTATTACATACCACAATTGTGAAAAGGCCTCAACCACGATCTGATAAAGGTTTTTGATCTGTCCGCCACCTTCATACTCAATGGTAGGTATAGAGCCATAATGCATCTCATACCAGAAGCTTCTCAGATGAATAACCAAAAATAGAAGAACTATTGTGCCGAGTATGCCCATGTTGCGTGACGTCCATACGCTGTTTTCAGACTGGCGGCTGACCGCATATTTGATGGGACGTGCTTTACGATTATGGATGGTAAGTATCAGGGAATAAATTACATGCAGAATAATGCAGATATACGTCAGATATGATAATATTTTGATGACCGGCGTGGTAGTCATAAACTTTGCATACTCATTAAAAGCCTGTCCACCATCATCTTTGAGCAGTTGCAAATTGCCAAGCAAGTGTCCGGTTAAAAATAATATCAGAAATAAACCAGTCAGTGCCATTATCAATTTTTTTCCAAGACTGCTGGTTAAAGTTTGGCTCAACCAATTCATAAGAATAATATTTTTCTGAGGAGATCAAATATACGTCGGTAGCAGTAAACAGGCAATTTCAATTGATTGTTATTACATATTTTCTATATGACGCAGGGTTCTTTGCCAAAGGCATGGCTATGCCATAAAAAATACAGAGATTAGTGAGCATGCATTTAACTTGTGTAATGTAATTGGTCTGAGGATTTCGACAGCAATTCAGCCGTATTTTTTGCCTGCATGATATGCCGCTCTTTGTGTCCGGTTATAATCCGGTAAATATCGCCAAGTTTAAAACGAATAATCCTTCCGATAGAAACGGCCGCTTTTGACATGCCAAGATTTTGTTCAGGAATCCGGCGTATAAGTACTGTAAAAATCCGGTGATGAGCCAGAAAATCATCGATTGCCTTGTCATTCATTTCCGGCATAAATTTTTTCGGGGTTTTCATACGCTTCTTTTTTTCGCCTGTTTTGGCTGGCAGCATTTTCAGATAAAATTTATTGCCAAAATACCCGGGTATATAAAATCCGGAAGGCGATATGCCTTTTGCTTTCGACTTTTTAAGACTTTTTTTTATGTTTCGCAGGTATATTTCATAAAGAATATTCATGTGGCCGAAACATTGCAGAATCGACCAATTACCTTTTGCCGGCGAAATGCGAAGGGTACTTAAATCAAGTATTTTTAACTTTTCGGCTCCAACAGCAATTTTTTCATTTCGCTCCATGAGATCTGCGGTAAGATCTTTATTATATATTTTTCTCATATCAGGGATTAAAAAGATTTATTGTGTCCAATTTATTTAATTCACCGTAAATTTGAAGCTGTTTTAATTCAGAAGGTACCTCTGTTAATAATAATTAAATAGAAATGAGATTACGCAACATATTGCTAATTGTCCTTTCTGTCCAGATACTGTTATCCATAATACCCCCGGAAATATCAGGCAGCGACAAGAGAAATCCTGACGGGGCCTGGGTTATAGAAAAATATCAAATTAGAAACGTAAATATTCCCGAAGATGCAAAAGGTATTATGCTGATTGCCGGAGATTATTACTATTGGTCTTTATTCGATGTTAAATCCAAAGCTTTTTACGCTGCCGCGGGCGGCACATTTAAAAAGGGCGGTAACACGGTGGAGTTTACGGTGGAATTTCATACACTGAAACCCGAGCTGGTTGGCCAGCGGATTGTATTAACAAAAAAGGGTGGAGCGAATAAATGGCAGCTTACCAGTTCGCAGGGGATATATTTTGATATGAAAAGAATGAAAGAAAAGGTGGACTCGCCGCTGAAAGGTGCATGGAGGATCACCGAAAGAGAAAGGAACGGCACTATGACAATTATGCCCGAAGGATCCCGTAAAACAATTAAAATGCTCTCGGATGCCCGGTTTCAATGGGCAGCATTTAATTCGGAGACCGGTGAATTTTTTGGTACGGGCGGAGGCACATATTCCGTCGAAGATGGCAAATACACAGAAAACATTGAATTTTTCTCCCGGGATAATTCACGTGTAGGACAAAAACTCTCATTTGATTATGAAACAGATGAAGTAAAGTGGAAACACAGCGGCTTGAGTTCCAGGGGTGACAAAATCAATGAGGTATGGACAAAGATCAGTGAAACAGACTGATCTGAAGGGTAGTGTACCATTAGGGAAGTATAAAAGTTGCAATTTTCCCGGTCAGGTAAACAACCGGATGGCCTTTTCAATATCTTCCGGCGAATCGATGCACATGGAGTCTACATCGGTAATGGCAACCTTTATGGCATATCCGTTTTCGATCCAGCGAAGTTGTTCGAGTGATTCAGCTTTTTCAAGCGCCGAAACAGGGAGTTTGGTAATGGAATCAAGCACATCTGAACGATAGGCATAAATTCCGACATGTTTATAACATTTATGTTTATGTACCCATTCACTGCGGGGAGTATCTTTTTGATAGGGGATAGGGCTCCGGCTAAAATATATGCCTTCCATATTTTTGTTGATAACCACTTTTGCTTCGTTCGGATCGTTCAGTTCTTCTTCCCTGTCAATTTTTTTTACCAATGTGGCCAGTTCTACGGCCGGGTTGAGAACCGATACCAGTAATTCTATCTGTTTCGGTGCAACAAAAGGCTCATCCCCCTGGATATTAACCACAAATTCGTAATACTTATCTTCTTTGTGCAGCGCCTCATAGCAGCGGTCTGTTCCGGTTGGGTGTGCGGGGCTGGTAATTACAGCGTTTCCACCGAATGCCAGTACATGTTCATAAATCTCTTTGTGATCAGTGGCAACCAGCACTTTCGTAAATGCCGGTACTTTCGAAGATTGTTCATATACCCTTTGGATCATGGATTTACCGGCAATGTCGGCCAGGGGTTTACCGGGAAACCGCGAAGATTCGTAACGTGCAGGTATAATGCCAAGGATTTTCAAAATTTCAGGATTTAAGTTTTTGCATTATCCTCTTCGGTATAAAGGTGTACTTTTAAGGTTGTGCCTTCATCTGCAATCACAATAATTTTTTCGTCTTTCTTTATATAGTTGCCACGTGTATAAGCATCGTAAAACTCGCCTTCAATCATTATTTTTCCGCTTGGTCGCAGTACAGTGTAGGTGGTTCCTGTTTTACCTATCAAATCTTTTTTTATAAATGAAGAAGTATAGCCTTCTTTGCTGTCCATTACGCTTTCCAATGCTATCTTTTTAAAAAATTTTGTTTGCGTAAGCCGCACACCGCCAACAAACAACAGCATTATTCCTCCGACTATTCCGGTCAGCGTGGTTGTGATGGCAAGAAACAGATCTTTGTCGGCCACAAAAGAGAAGTCGAAAATATCGTTATTCACCATCACAAGGATCATTGACCCTACTGTTAATATCAATCCGGAAATGCCAAATATGCCAAAGCCCGGAATCACGAAGATTTCGAGGGCAAGCAGCACTACACCAACCATAAAGGCAATGATTTCCCAGTTTTCAGCAAGCCCGTTTAAATAGTAGGGTACAAAATAAAAGATAACAGCAACGAGTGATGCCAGGATTGGAAAACCGACGCCGGGAGTCTGGAGCTCAAAATAAATACCGCCGATAATGATCATGATCAACAGGCCGCTGATAAAGGGATTCAGAAAAACCGCAATGATTTTTTCAGTGGTATCCAGTGTAAACCGGTAAATTTCGTACGATTCTATACCCGATCGCTTCAGGATTTCTTCGATGGTTTTAACTTGTGCTTCGCAAAAACCATGCTTTATTGCCTCGGATACCGTAAAGGTAAGTACGTTTCCCGCTTTGGTGATTCCTTCAATTTCAATATCCTCATCAACCATTGCTTCAGCAATTTCTGGGTCCCGGCCGGTTTCTTCTGCTGTTGAACGCATGGTAGATTTCATGTACGACTGGTATTTATCAGGTGCAGCGGTGCCATCAGGCACTACTACCGTCGCAGCCCCGATACTGGAACCGGGTGACATATAAATGCTATCGCAGGCTATGGAAATCAGCGCCCCTGCCGATGCAGCGTCCTTATCGATAAACACATAAACCGGGATTTCAAGGTCGAGGAGGAATTCCACAATGTCTTTGGCATCATTTACAGTGCCTCCATACGTATCCATCTCCAGGATTATTAGTTCTGCATTTATTTTGTCAGCATGCTCCAAAGCCAGGTTTACATACCGGGTGGTCCGTGGATCAATGGTTGATTTGATCTCCATGACCATTACTTTTATTTGTTCCTGTCCGTACAAGCCGCCTGAAATAAGCAAGGCAAAATATAAAATAGGATATTTCAGCATATGAGATGTTTTGTGCTACTTTTAGCAAATCTATTTCTTTTCCGTTAAATAACGCATAACGAAATTTGCAATGTCAATTAATAGTTGGCATTATTCATGCTGATTGGGAAAAGAATTTCGTTATTCTGTAAGCGAAAAAATGATGAAACCAACAATAAAGTTGAAAGTTAATTTTTTTTATTTGATCTTGCTGTCGCTGACATTTGTTTCCGGATCTGTTTACTGTGAGGATTTTGCTGTTGCATCAGATTCACTTGGGATTCAGAAAAAAGCATCGCATTGGGTAATTGCGCATGAGGTGGACCCGGGTGAAACGGTGTATGCCCTTTCGCAGCGGTACGGGGTAACAATTGAACAAATAATAAAATTTAACCCGGGTATTGAAAATGGCCTTCAGGCAGGACATATTCTGTACATTCCGTTTTCAAGTGGCCCGTATTTCATGCATAAGGTAAGAAAGGGTGAAACGCTTTACTCGATTTCAAAAATATATAACATATCCGTAGATGAGCTCAAAACGTGGAATGCGTTTCGGGTAAATGAAATACATACCGGACAGGAATTAAAGATAGTGGAAAACCGTGCTGTAATTTTTCCTGAACAGTCCCGGTATTGGATATATCATCATACTGTGCCTGGCGAAAATCTCTACAGCATAGCAAAAAAGTACCAGGCAACTGTAGCTGATCTTAAAAAGTGGAATGCGCTGGTGGGTGATGAGATTGTGGTGGGGCAGCAAATAAAGTTACCAGGTGGCAGCTATAATGAAGTTGAGCAAACCTTACCGGAAACGACCCTATATCCTGTCAGCAACGGAAATGAAATACATGCTGATGAAGATAGGATTGCTAAAATAAGGGCATCCGATATAACCGGATACCCGGTAATGGATTTTTCTATGAGGGAGGAACGGGGACTGGCTGCGTTGATCGAAGGTACAGGGAACAGCAATAAATTTCTCGCCCTGCATCGAACGGCACCTCCGGGCACTATCCTGATTATAAGAAATGAGTTGAATAACCAGGTTGTATTTGTGCGTGTAATCGGCAAACTGCCTGATACGGGAGCCAACGATAAAGTGATTGTGAAAATATCCGAACCTGCCTGGAATAATATCAATGCAGTAAACCGGAAACTACGCGTAAAGGTCTCATATCTGGGACAGGATTAATTATACAAAATACAGCCTCCGTTTTGTCCACTTGAAACAATCGTCTCAAAAACAGCCTACTTTTTGTCTATTATACCGAAATATTAAATGAATTACCATCGCCAATTTATCAGATTGCCACAAATGCAAATTGTGGCTACTACTTCTTTGAAATTTTGCCCGGTAATTTGTCATTATCAATTTTAAGACTTTTAAATTTTCCGGACAGTTCGTTGTAACGTACAATAGCTCTAATTGCGCAAGTCTTAGCATCGGCACCTGCCCACACTCCTTTTCCGACAGATTGGAGGTCATCGCATATATCTGAACACTCCGGGTTGTCCATTAGGCGTAAAAACGATCTGCCATAACTGATTTTTACGGGCTCTGAATGAAGCTGCGGAGGAAAGCAGATAATACTCCCACATCCTGTAAAATCGCTCATTGTACTTCGATTTATGCTTGCTCCAGTTCCGCTTAAAGTTCTCGTACCAGGCCATCAAGGTTTGATCGTAATATGCCCCAAAGTTCTGCCAGTCTTCCATGACAAACAGGCCTTCTGTGGCCCGGGAAAGCTGTTTCATCGAAGGTAACATGGCATTTGGGAAAATATATTTGGACATCCATGGATCCATGGTCCGCGTGGATGTTCTGGCTCCAATGGTTTGCAGTAAAAATTTTCCCGAGTCATTGAGGCATTGATGTACTACCTCCATAATCCGACGGTAATTCTTATAGCCGACATGCTCGATCATACCACAAATGAGGATCTTGTCAAACTTTTCAGACAAATCACGATAATCCATCTTCTTCAAAGTGACCGGTAGATCCTTGCAATATTCCGTGGCGTAATTCAGCTGCTGGTCTGAGATGGTGATGCCCGTAACATTGTATCCATATTTCTCCGCGGCAAACCTGGAAAAACCACCCCAACCACAGCCAATATCGAGTACTCGATCCTCTTTATGGATATCCAGCTTTTTACAAATAAGATCCAGCTTATCTTCCTGGGCACGATCCAGCTCATCTGTATCACGGAAATAACCACATGTGTATTGATTATAGGGGTCCAGAAAAGACATATAAAACTCATTACTAATGTCATAATGCTCTCTTACTGAAATTTTCGATTTTGCCTGGTTTTGCATGTTAAAAAAAAAGGCCTTCAAATCTGCGAGTTTTTTCGCCCAACTCTTCCCCGCCTTATGCTCCACGCCAAATCGATTAATTCTATAGAAAAAATCATCTAGTTTCTCACAGTCCCACCAACCGTCCATGTAGGCCTCACCGAGCCCTAACGAACCCTTACTGATCACTCTATTGTATAACCTGTTGTCATGCACTTGTATGTCCTGCGGTTGGTCACCATTTATGGTAATGCCACCCTCTCTCAGCAATGATTCAACTGTTTTTTTTAGTAGCGAATTTTTCATAAGCAAAGGACTCTTTCACGACAAAAATAAAAGAATTTATCTGTCAAGCAATTGCATTTTAAAATACCAGAATAATATTACAGAGTTAACCCCAAATTGAAGCAAGTTTTCCAGCTTTTTTTGGGTGTGATAGCGAGACTTGTACCTGATTTATCCGATCCAATTAAGATTGGTACCAGTAGTGGTTACCAACTCCGATGGAGTTGTTAAAGCCTATTCCTTCGGTTATGTTATTCGAACCCTGATAGGGTTCTGTTTGAAATTGGCGGTTTTTATACAAAGCATTCTCATCCATTCCTGCATTATGCATCAGTTTTCGAGTGTTCGGCCTTTAGTTTTATCCGAATAGGACACCGGGATTATGCCTAGGTCGCGGAGGATTTATGGTTATAGAAGTTTATTTGTTTAAAAGAAGGCACCATCACAACATATCCTGAAATAAATTCAGAATGACGGTTGCGGGTTATTTTCCGTACTTGAGGCAGGTTCAGGAAGACGGAGGGGGAATGAAAGAAAGCTCGATGTCCAAAAAGTACGAATTCGAAATCCAACGCACGAAATTTAATTACAGATCATACCCATTCCGGTTGGCAAATCGAACTAGTCCCACTGAACCGCACACTCCTCTAATGGCGGAAGCCTTAGCATTCGCTGGCCAGCCGGCCTACGCTGGAGGATTTACGCCAGAAGAGTGTAAAATATTAAATACCATCGCCAATTTATCAGGCTGCCACAAATGCAATTTTTGGTTACTACTTCTTTGAAATTTTGCCCAGTAATTTGTCATTATCAATTTTAAGACTTTTAAATTTTCCGGACAGTTCGTTGTAACGTTCAAAGGCATCTTTTCCCGGCATCTGGTCGGCCCGGTCGAGCATGGAATATAAATAACTCAATTGATCAATGAGCATCGGGGTCATATATCTACCTTGCTGTGTTACCAGTTCCGATTCAAGGGCCGCCAATGTCCGGTCTTCGTTTTGTATGCGTTTTGAGGCTTTGCCAGCTTCTGTTTTTTTGGCAAACGTTGCCCGCTTCGCCTTGATTTTTTCAGCTATTTGACGTGTTTCACTCAACAGATTCCTGATTTGCAACGCAAGTTGCTCCTGGCTTTTTAAATCAGTTTCCGTTACACCTGCTGCTTTTGTCCGGGGATCAATCAGAATACGGACAGTTTGTGTGACCGTGGTATCGGTAGCAGTCAATTCAATTTTGTATTCACCGGGAGCAACCACAGGTCCTTTGCTTTTTCTCCCTTTTCCACTATCCCAGGGTTTTGTATGCCGTAAATCCCAGGAAATTCGCTGAGGTCCGGCTTTTATTTCGAGCGAAGGATCAGGTCTTGCACTGAAAATGGGTGTGGCTATGTTATCACCGTTGGCTTTTGTATCCTTCTTTTTTTCTTTTTTTATAATGGTCCTGACAATGGCGCCCTCATTGTTATAAATCGTGAGTTTAAGATTGTCAGCGGGCAGGTCCTTCAAATAAAAGTCTATGATTACACCGGGTGGAGGGTAATGCGGCACGGAATTTTTTCCAGTGCTCCTGTATCTCATCCTGTAAGTATCTACCGGCTTGTATAACAGGACTGTAGCCTCTATTTCAGGCGATTTCAACTGGCGAAGCGGAGTAATGTTATCCAGTATCCAGAATCCCCTGCCCATTGTTGAAAGTACGAGATCATTTTGATGTATTTTTATGTCGGTTACAGGGGTAACAGGGAGGTTTTGCTGAAAAGGATGCCAGTTTGCGCCATCGTTAAAAGAAATATACACCCCTGATTCAGTACCTGCATAGAGAAGCCCTTCCTGTTGAGGGTCTTCCCTTATCACCCGCACAGGGTTATCTTCAGGAATGCCATTTTCTCCCGTGGTTAACAAGCTCCATGTTTTGCCATAATTGTCTGTCTTGTAAATGTACGGATGCCAGTCGTTGAGTAAATATCGATATACAGCTATATAGGCCTTGTTTTCTTTATGAGAAGAAGGCTCCACACACTGTACGCGTCCACCGGGGGCAAGATCCGGAGGAGTCACTTTTTCCCATGTTAGGCCGCCGTCTTTTGTTACTGATACCGGGCCGTCGTTTGCCCCAACCCAGATAAGCCCTTTTTTTAATACTGACTCACGCACACTGTAAATGGCACTGTAAAATTCTTCACCGGTAATATCTCTTGTAATCGGCGAACCGGAAATAACCTGGGTTTCGCTTGTAAATGCAGTCAGATCAGGTGAAATTATTTCCCACGATTTACCATCATTCATTGTTTTATGAAGGTATTGAGAGGCGTGATATACCACATTGGGGTTGTGCGGCGAAACATGGATGGGAGCAACCCGCTGGAAACGGAATTTCAGGTCCTTCGGATTATGGCCGTACATGTTGGAAGCGCCTACATAATATTGCATTTCCTGTCCTGTTTTTTTGTTAAAAACGCTAAAACGTCCCTTGCAATTTGAATAGACAATGTCGGGGTTGCCGGGTTTTGGTACCGCAGGGCCTGTTTCGCATCCGCCTACTGCCATCCAGAAAGCGGTGGCTCCTGATATAGCATTGTATGGTGGCAGACTGGGGATGGAAATGGTGCTGTTGTCCTGCTGGCCGGCATACAGCCAGTAGGGAAACTGGTCGTCCACTTCTACCTGATACAATTCTGCGGTAGGCTGATTGCGTTGCGTTGACCATGTTTTTCCTCCATCGCGCGTTACATTAGCCCCGCCATCGTTGGCCTGAATAAAGAGAAGCGAATCTGCAGGGTTCATCCAGATACCATGATTGTCGCCATGCGGAACGCTCTTGCTTTTCCAGGATTTACCACCATCGGTTGATTTCCAGAATTGTGTTGCGCTAACAAACAACGTGCTGTCATTCTGCGGGTTTGTATCAATGTTGCAATAATAAAAAGGTCGGTCCAGGAGTTCTTTTTTTGTGCTTATCAGATGCCATGATTCTCCACGGTCATCCGACCGGTACACGCCCCCTTTGCCTTCGGGAGCCTCGATCAGCGCCCAGACCCGTTGTGGATTGGCCGGTGATACGGCGAGGTCGCTTTTGCCGAATAAACCGGACGGCAGGCCTTCCGTCAGTTTTCTCCAGGTGCTGCCACCATCCGTTGATTTGTATATCCCACCTTCTTTGTCAGAACCGCTGATAATGGTCCAGGGCTTGCGCTCAGCCCGCCACATACATGCATACACCGTGTTTGGATCATCCGGGGCAAGTTCAAGATCCGAAGCACCCGTACTGTCCGAAATAAAAAGAACTTTTTCCCAGGATTCTCCACCATCATAGGAGCGGAATACGCCACGTTCGGGATTTGGTCCGAATGCATTGCCGATTGCAGCAACATAAACCGTATCAGGATGCAGTGGATGTACTTCAACCGCACCGATCTGACCAGCGTTTTTAAGCCCCGCAAATTTCCATGTTTTACCTGCATCTGTACTCTTATATACCCCTTTGCCTGTTATCACATTGCTTCGGATTCCATCAGAACCAGTGCCTGCATAGATAATTTTTGCATTTGAGGGAGCCACCCTGATGGCGCCGATAGAAGGGGTTGAAAAATAACCGTCAGAAATATTTTTCCAGCTTTGGCCGTAATCTGTTGTTTTCCACACGCCACCCCCTGTAGCACCCATATAAAATACAGCCGGATCGGAAGCAACACCCGCCACGGTTGTCACTCTTCCGCCTCGTGTTGGCCCCACCGGGCGGTAGTTAAATGCACTTAGCACAGAATATGTTGTATCTTTTTCCTGGCCGGATACCGGTGAAATGATCAGGATTGTTAATACAGTTATCAGTAATCTTTGTTTTATTCTTGTCATCGGTTTGATTTAGTTAGATTAAAAGTTGTTTTAAGATATATATTTTTTAATGATAGATGTAAATTGAATTTTTTAAAACAGCTTGATTATTAGTTGAGTGGAATTATATCGTTTTATATGAACATGAAAATTGTAATGAATGTATGAAGGCATCGGATAATTATATAACGCCAGACCTGAAAAACCGGGTTGCTTTGGTTACAGGCGCCAGCCGGGGTATAGGTAAGGGTATCGCAAAAGTACTGGGGCAAGCCGGCGCTACGGTATATGTGACCGGAAGAACGAAAAAGGAGGCTGAGCAGAAAGAAGGGCTGCCGGGTACCATTGAAGATACAGCCAGATTAGTGAATAAAGCAGGCGGAACTGGAATTGCTGTGTATTGCAACCATACGAATGACGGCGATGTTGAGAAACTGTTTAAACGGATCAGATTCAACTCACGAAAGCTGGATTTGCTGGTAAACAATATATGGGGTGGCTATGAAAACCATGATGAAACGTTTAATTCACCCTTCTGGGAACAGCCCTTGCGAAGATGGAACGGTATGTTTAACGCCGGAGTCAGAGCACATTTTACGGCAAGCAGGTTGGCGGCGCGGATAATGATCAGAAAAAAATCAGGATTGATTATCAACATTTCTGCTGGTGATCAAGGGAAATTTCTCCATTCCACTATGTATGATACGGCAAAAAATGCCATGGACAGGATGGCGCTGGGAATGGCGCTGGAATTAAGAAAGTATAATGTTGCTGCCCTGGCAATACACCCGGGTTTTACACGAACCGAACGCGTAATGAAAGCGCTGGAATCAAGTAAAAGTTTTGATATCAATACAACGCATTCGGTGGAATATGTGGGCAGAGCGGTAGTTGCACTGGCGGCTGATCCCGCGGTAATGAATAAAAGCGGCGGCGTGTATGCTGCCGGCGACCTTGCACACGAGTATGGATTTACGGATGTGGACGGGAGACACGTAGAAGCTTTTCATATCCCTGACTTTGAAGGTTAGATGAAAGAGCAGAAATACGTTTCTCTGAAGGCATTTCTGGATAAGAAAGTAGAAGCGTATAACCGGCCGGATTTTATTGTAAACGACCCTGTTTCTATACCTCACAGGTTCACCAGTAAGCAGGATATTGAAATTACAGGCTTCTGGACTGCGGTATTGTCGTGGGGTCGGCGCGCTACTATTATCAATAAGTGTACGGAGCTTTTCAGGCGGATGGACGATGCACCGTATGACTTTATCTTAAACCACAACGAGGCGGATCTTAAGGGTTTTCTTGATTTCAAACACCGAACTTTCAATGCCACAGATACTCTTTATTTTATTGAATTTTTTAAACGTTATTATCATAGTCATGATACGCTGGAAGATGCTTTTACCGGAGGCAGCCAGGATGTGCATATGGAAACTATCCTGATTCAATTCCACCGTTTGTTTTTCAGCATGCCTGATTATCCGGAGCGTACCAGAAAACACATCCCCACACCGGAGCGAAATTCGGCGTGCAAACGGATCAATATGTTTCTAAGATGGATGGTTCGTAAAGATGATGCAGGCGTTGACTTCGGATTATGGGAAAAACTGAAACCCTGTCAATTAATATGTCCCTGCGACCTGCATGTTGACCGTGTGGCACGTAAACTCGGATTGATTACGCGAAATCAAACCGACTGGCGTACGGCCGTGGAACTTACCGAAAACCTGAAAAAGCTTGATCCTGATGACCCTGTAAAATATGATTTTGCGCTGTTTGGATTGGGGATCGAAGAGCAATTTTAATAAATTGCATCAACTATTTATTCTAAATTTTTACCTGTTATGATAAAACGATTTTTACTTTATACCGTTTTCGGATTGATGGGCGCAATCAGTGCCCCGATGGAAGCCATTTGCCAGCAAACATATGCGGAGAAGCTCGGATTTGATAAAAATGACAAAGTATTGATTATCCATGTGGATGATCTTGGTATGTCTTACAGTTCGAATACAGGAGGACTGAAGGCGATATCTGAGGGACTGGCTAATTCGGGTAGCATGATGATGCCTTGTGCATGGATACCTGATTTGTTTAAAAGGGCAGAAAAAGTAAAAGACCTCGATTTGGGATTACATCTCACATTAACTTCCGAGTGGAATACTTACCGGTGGGGGCCGGTAATTGGTACCGGAGGAGGACCTTCACTGGTAGATAAGGAAGGTAAGCTGTATAAAACAGTTGATGAAGTGGTGGAAAATGCATCGCTAAGTGAAGTCGAAAAGGAATTGCGGGCACAAATTGAGTTGTCGCGTACGATGGGGATAGTCCCAACACACCTTGACTCACATATGGGCACGTTGTTTGCAAATCCTGACTATATGGCGTTATATGTACGGTTGGGAATTGAATACAGGATACCGGTGATGGTACCCGCGGGTCATAATACACTGGTATCGGCGGGTATCAGTCCTGAGTTTAAGGAGCAGGTGAGACTTATTGGAGAGCAATTGTGGGATGCCGGTTTACCCGTAATTGACGATTTACTTAACGAATCCTACGACTGGCGTTTACCCGATGGCGTGGAGCCCACTCACGAGAATCTCATGGAATATAAAACCAATAAATACATGGAAGCATTCAGCCGTGTGCAGCCGGGAATTACCTACGTAATCACACATTGTTCCGACCCTTCGGATATTTTTGGAGAAATAACGGATTCGGGAGATACCCGAAAAGGCGACATGTTGGCCATGCTGGATCCCAGACTGAAAGCATACATTGAAAAAGAAAAGTTTGTGCTGGTAACCTGGAGGGAACTGATGGAGCGAAGGAAAAAAGTGAAGTGATCTTACTGGCGGGTTAGCGATTCAGGCACTCCGGTTTTCTGCAATGAGGCTCCAACATTCCAGTTGCTTTTAAGCAACTGTTAAAATGTAATTCAATATTTTTTTTGGCTTTAGCCATATTTATATTTCCTATCCCGGTATGATCAGTTGTGCGCTGATGATATTTCTATTGACTTGCCGTAAAGATGCCTGATAATTACTCGCAGAGCCACCCTACGCCCTAGTTTATGTGGCTAAAGCCGGATTGGTTTTGTTTTTTATCCGTCCCGTAAACAGGACGGGAATACTAATTTCAACGTATTAAAAAATATCTGCTGAGAATTATATTCTTTCCGGGTTACCTTCTCCAGTTTTCCGGATCCACTCTCCAGCTTTTCAACAGGACCAGGTCTTTTTCGCCGATGATCCCTTTTTCCCTGGCCACTTTCAGCATATCGGCATAGCTGCTTAGGGTATAGAGCGGCAGTCCGGCTGCAGCAAAGTTGTAGTCTGCAATATCAAAACCGTAACTGAATATCGCCAGTATACCCAACACATTAAAACGGGAGTTTTTCAGCGCTTCGGCCGCTTTCAACGAACTGTTTCCAGTTGATACAAGGTCTTCAACAACAATTACTTTTTGTTTTTTTGTGATTTTACCTTCAATCATATTTCCAAGACCGTGGCCCTTTGATTTTGAACGCACATAAATAAAAGGCAGATGTAATACATCGGCAACGAGTGTCCCTTGTGGAATTCCGGCTGTTGCCACGCCGGCAATTGCTTCGGCGTCAGGAAATTTTTCACGGGCAAGCGCTGCAAGTTTTTCTTTGATATAATCTCTTGTATCCGGATAGGATAAAGAAAGCCGGTTATCACAATAGATGGGTGATAACCACCCGGAGCTCCAGGTGTAGGGTTTTTTTACATTCAGCTTAATGGCTCCGATATCAAGGAGCATTTCTACAACGGTTTGGGATATGGTAGTGCCGGTCATGCGTGCGAATTTAGAGAAATTATCACCTGAATCTATGCTATCTTTGCCATCATGTCGTTCAGGCCTTGATTATTAGGGTATAATAGTGTTTTTTGCAACGTAAATTAAGAGAAATAAGCATGATTGTTTTTTTTAATGATATTCCTTTATACATAATAAATAAAACAGATAATCCTGATCCCGAACACTATCAGGTGCATATAAACATTGGAAAAGAAGCGCTGATACCTGAAAAACTAATACATAATGTGCTGGTCACCGGAGCCGGCAAAAAGGATATTGATAAGATTATCGAGCTGCTCGAAGAAAATGTTTTCAATCAGGTTATATCCATTACCATAGCAGTTAATAATTATATAGCTGCCAAAGATTATCTGAAATCACATTTCCGCATTGTAAATGCTGCGGGAGGTGTTGTACGAAAAGGTGACAAAATCCTGATGATCTACCGGCTTAAAAAATGGGATTTACCAAAAGGAAAGCTGGATACAGGAGAAAAACCCAGGAAAGGGGCGGTGAGAGAAGTGGAAGAGGAATGTAATATAAAGGTAGAAGCAGGTAAAAAGATTTGTAATACCTGGCATACATACTCACTCAATGGTAAAAAAATACTTAAAAAAACAAACTGGTATGCGATGGAATGCATGGATGACAGCAATATGAAACCTCAGAAGGATGAAAATATCGAGGAAGTGAAGTGGCTGAAAACCAAAGACCTGTTTCATGGTCTGAAAGATTCGTACCGGTCTGTCCGGTATGTTTTTCAGAAATTCAAAGAGAAAACCGGAGCGAAAAATATCTTATAAAGGCCTCTGATATATAATACAATACGGAATAGAGTCAATAACATCAAAAGTCTGAAGCAGGATGACAAATGGTATATATCTGATGGAGAGAGGCGAAACCTGGTGACGTGTCATGTGTGATGTTTCGGTTAAGCCACCGTAATTATTGTTCCTGATCCCGAGTACTCGGGACAAAAAATTTGCGCATAACAGCGTTACGCAATAATATTTTTGCCATTGGCATCCCCTTGGGGAACGCAGTCAGGGGCAAAAAGCATGCCCTCAACTTGATTGGGGGAACCAGGCTTGGGCCGGATAACCCGATAGCTATCGGG